>JADFGI010000452.1 GCA_022567815.1 Nitrospinota bacterium | reverse complement strand
CTGATCGGATAGTGACCCCACTCCGGCGGGGCGGACGACATGCCGATAGATCGGAGCGACGGCGTAATGGCGCGTAGGCCGAGTTGGGAGGCCGAACCCATGTCCAGCCGGGAGGCGGGTTTCACGTTGATCTACCCCCCTCCCGTGCGAGTCGTTGATGCTTCTCTACTCTATGCCGCCCGGTGTTTCCCAACATTGACGCCGGGCGTCTGAGTCCAACCAAAGGAGCAAATGATGGAACCTGAATTCATCGAAATTGAAGTCACCGAAAAGCACCTGGACCTGTCCTTGGAAAGTCAATACCCGAGTTCTGCGATTAATTGAATTATTTATCAAGCCTTCCGTGAGAAGGGTTTTGACAATGTTCGTATCGGGACGAGGGATTACACGGTCGAATACATTCTGGGGGCTTACCCCCTTCCCACCCCGGCTGCTCAGGTGAGCACTCTATCCCTCCGACTCAATAAAGGGAAAGGTCTCAGTCATTTCATCGCGGAGAAAATAATCCGCTCGTACCTTCCTTTCACGATGAAAATTCCGAACCCCAGGAGGTAGACCGGTGAAAGACCTGAAGCGACAAATCACCATGAGCCTTGAACGGATGGAGGAAGCTGAGACGCTGCTCCGGTGCCTGGTTCATTTCAAGCGAGGAACTGGCATGGAGGTGTACCAGATAGCTGCTGATTGGCTGAGATACGATATTGCATGTTTGAACCTTGAGCAAAAATTTGGGAGAGCATCGTGACCGACCAAAACAGAACAAATGTTGGCGGACTATGGAAAAATAAAGGTAAGGGATGGAAGGGGACTATTGACTGGACTGCCATGGAAGAAGCCAAGGCAAAAGGCCATAACACAATGAATGTTTTTGAGAATACTCACAAAATAGAAGGCGATAACAAGCCTGACTACAATATGATTATGTACCCTAAATGGGAGGGTAATAAAACCACTCCATCCTCTCCACCGCCGGTGCAAGAGGAGAAGGAATCGGAAGGTTTCTTAACCGACGATATTCCATTTTGATTATGGCAAGCCCTCAAAAAACAATTTTGGATTTATGTTCAGGCACAGGTGCATGGAGTGCCCCCTATCGTGAGGCTGGATACAACGTGATTTCCATGGATTTACCAAACGATATTCGCTTAATGGAAAAAATCACTATCCCTGTTCATGGAATCTTGGCGGGGCCTCCCTGTGACCATTTAGCCTCAAGCGGAGCCAGGTGGTGGAAGAATAAAGGGGAGAAAGCATTGCTTCATGGGCTATCTATTGTCGATGCCTGTTTGCGAATGGTCGCTATTTACAATCCAATATTCTGGGTGTTGGAGAATCCTGTTGGCAGATTGGTTAATTTCCTTGGTACGCCATATATGTATTTCAATCCATGCGATTATGGGGACACCTATACCAAGAAAACCTGCTTGTGGGGTGATTTTAATATTCCAAAGGCAAACCCGGTATTACCCCTGGATGGAAGCAAGATGCACCTTATGAGCAGCACACAAAAAAGAGAGAGGTCGAGAACGCCAGATGGATTTGCGAGAGCTTTTTTTAAAGAGAACCAGTGATGGCTCAATACCGTTCGCTTAAAAAAGATTTCTTTACCAGCGCCAGCATCACGGTTCTTTCACCGTGGGCGAGGCTGTTTTACCAAGCCACTTGGCTGGAAGCAGACCGGGAAGGGAGATTAAAGAGGGATTATCAAACATTGAAGAATCGCTATTTCCCGGCGGACGCCATTGACCTGATGGAATTGGGGGATGAATTGAAAGCTGAGGGATTGATTAAACTCTATGAGGTGGACGGGAAGCAATACGCCTGGATTCCAACCTTCGCAGACCATCAGGTAATCAACAACCGGGAAAAGGCGTCAGTTTTACCAGCCCCTGTTGGTAAGGAAGGTAAGGTAAAGTTAGGTAAGGTAAGTAAGGAAGGAGCGTGAAAGTCGCGTGGACACGCCTCTTTCACGCGTCGATGGATTTCAGGAATCATGGGAAAAATTCAAAAAACATCGAAAAGCCATGAAAGCCACCATGACGGAACACGCCGAAGAACTGGCAATCAAAGAACTGGAAAAACTGATGAGCGAGGGTAACGACCCAATCGCTGTGATAGAGCGATCCATCCTCAAAGGCTGGAAAACTTTTTACGTTTTGAGCGACTTGCGTAAAACCGATGACGCAAAAATAACCCAAGAGCAGGCAGCACTAGAGTCCGAGGAGCGGAGACATGGCCTCAAACGCGATGGTTAAAGAAGTCATGGGCTGGCTGGCGCGTCAATGGCGCATCGACTGGACCGACAAGGAGCTCTACGACGATTGGGGCCGGATGCTG
>JADFGI010000069.1 GCA_022567815.1 Nitrospinota bacterium | reverse complement strand
TTGCTCACCGGCCAGCAACGGACGGCGTGGTAACTGTCTGAGAATATCGGCGAGTTTCGTATCATTTAAACTGCGGTATCTGTAGTTTTGCTCCGGTAGCGGCTCTCCCGCCGGAACAAACGTCACCGCCCCGGCGCATTCTCCGCCAATCTGTTCCAGCAGGGCATAGTCGTTTTGAGCGCTGATACCGAGATTTCCGGCAATGATTTTACGTTTATTCTCTTCTGGCAAAATGCCCGCAAAAAATCCTCTGCATTCTTTCCGTGAGAAGGGTCCATCCCTCAGCGGAAGCGAATGCGATAAAGGGACAGCAAAAGTGTCTTCCAGCCAGTTGTTTGAATAACCAAAACTCATTTGACCATCATCATCCTGAATAAGATGGCCAACTAATTTTTTATTTAAATAGACATCCAGAGTTTTGGCCATGGCTTACTCCTTCCCAATCTTGGAGGGAGGAGTAAGCGTCAGACTGATCCCCAGGGTGTGGAGAACCGTCAGCACCTTTGCGAACTGGCAGGTAGATTTACCTTTTTCCAGGTCAATGATGAAACGCAACCCAGTGCCAGACGTAAGCGCCAAATCCTTCTGAGTCAGGTTCAGGCTTTTCCGTGTTTGCCTAATCAAACTGCCAATTTGCTCCGGCGTGTGTTTCACAATCATCACCCTTAATATTCCCGTACGGTAATTTTAAGGGCAATCCAAGCAAAAATCAAGCATATTATTCCCGGTCGGGAATATGGGGTTGGTTTAAGTGAAAAACATCTTTAAATATTCCTGATCGGGAATATTTTTTACAGGTTCCTTTTATGAATTATTAATCTACGGGAGGTTACTTGGCTCTACGACCAATATCCTTCCTGTAATGTACCCCCTCCCATGAGATTTGCTCCACTGCGTTATAAGCGTTGGCGATTGCCTTTGCGAAATCGCCGCCCAGGGCGGTCACGCCCAGGACCCTGCCGCCGTTGGTGACCACGTCGCCATCGGAGCATTTTGTACCTGCGTGAAACACCTGGACATCCGAAAGTTCACCCGCCGCCTGCAAACCGTGAATCACTTTCCCTTTTTCGTAAGATCCGGGATACCCCTCAGCGGCCATGACCACACACACCGCCGATTCGGGTTTCCACTCCACCTCCTGCTCGTCCAGCGAACCGTCGATACAGGCTTCAAACAGAGGAACGATATCATTTTGCATGCGCATGAGAAGCGGCTGAGTTTCAGGATCGCCAAACCGGACGTTGAATTCCAGAACCCTGGGGCCGTTGGCGGTCAGCATCAGTCCGGCATACAGGATTCCCTGAAAGGGTCGGCCTCCCTCCGCCATCGCTTGAACTGTGGGGATCATGATTGTTTCCATAACCTCACGTTTAAGCGCCTCGGTGAATATGGGCGTGGGAGAGTAGGCCCCCATGCCGCCGGTGTTGGGTCCCCGGTCGCCATCGAGAGCGGCTTTATGATCCTGAGCCGCGTCGAGCGGCAAAACGGTTTCGCCGTCGGTGAACGCCAGCAGAGAGACTTCCTGGCCTTCGAGAAACTCTTCCACCACGATCCGGTTGCCCGCCTCGCCGAAGGCTTTGTCCTTCATGATCGTTTGTATGGCCTTAACGGCCGCTTGGCCGTCGTTACAAATGATGACTCCCTTGCCAGCCGCCAGTCCATCGGCCTTGACCACCAATTTTTCTTTTCGGGCCATGACATAATCCTGCGCGGACTCAGGGGCTTCAAACACCCGGTATTCCCCGGTGGGGATGCCATACTTCTTCATCAAATCTTTGCAGAATACTTTGCTTCCCTCCAGTTCCGCCGCCTGTGCCGAGGGACCAAAAACGCGCAAGCCTTTTTCCTGGAACTTATCGACGATGCCCAGAACCAGAGGTTGTTCTGGTCCTACCACGGTGAGGCCGATTTTATTTTCCAGGGCAAACTCCAGCAAACGGTTCACCTGATCCGCCGGAATGTCCACGTTCTCCGCGACCTCTGCCGTTCCGGCATTGCCCGGAGCGCAGAAGATTTTTTCCACTTTCGGACTTTGGCCGATCTTCCAGGCCAGGGCATGTTCCCGGCCTCCGCCTCCCACAATCAATACTCGCATTTTTTCTCCCAATTCGTTCCGATCAACATCGAGGTGTCATAAAGCCGAAATTTATATAAAATAGGCGCAGGTTGCAAGTTTTTAAACTTTTCACGTTTGCTATCAACAGCTCATTATGAAATTAATTGCCTAATTCTGTAATACGATGACCCTGAACTCAAACACATTTTTTTACAATATCAGACGATGGTTCATTTAAAGTCTCTATCAAAATCTTTTGGCGCGAATAGCGTGATCCAGGACGTATCACTCGAAATCCAGGCTGGCGAGAGGTTCATTTTGCTGGGCCGAAGTGGATGCGGCAAGACCACCCTGCTTCGCTTGCTGGCAGGATTTGAGCGACCCGATCATGGCGCAATTTTAATCGAGGGAGAAGATGTGGTCTCCATGCCTGTGGAGCGTCGGCCCGTAGGGTTTATTTTTCAGAGCTATGCTCTTTTTCCTCACATGACGGTTTACGACAACATCGCCGTCGGCCCACGGATACGCCAAATCCCCGAACCTGAAATCACCCGGCAAATCGGAGAACTTCTGGAAATCACGCATCTCACTGGATTACACAACGCCTACCCCGGCAGACTCAGTGGCGGCGAGTCGCAACGGGTGGCCATCGCCCGCGCCATCATCAACCGTCCTAAAATTTTATTGCTGGACGAGCCTCTTTCGGCTTTGGACGCCAGCCTGCGGCACGGGTTGCGTGAGGAATTGAAAGAAATGCAGGCCGCCCTTGGGATCACCTTTTTGTTCGTCACCCACGATCAGGAAGAAGCGATGAGCCTGGCCACGCGCATGGGCATCCTCGAAGGCGGCAGGCTCCTGCAAGTCGGAACGCCATCGGATTTGTACAATCACCCGGAATCCCCTTTTGTAGCGGGGTTTCTGGGAGCGGTCAACCGGCTTTCGGGAAAAGTCGAACGGCAGGACGAAAACGGAATCGTCGTCGCCTTGGGCGGTGGACTGAAAATCAATTGTGCAACCGAATTCAAACGCCCGCCTGGTCAGGCGGTTTCCTGCTTCATCCGGCCAGAGAAAATGTTTTTCTGTTCGGAAAATAAAAGCAGTCCGGATTGGAACCGCATAAATGCCATCATCATCGAAAAAACATTTTTGGGAAATCAAACCTTGTACAAAACGAAACTGCAAGACGGCCAAACCTGTACGGTGCCGGTGGGGCATGATTCAAATGAAGATAATAAACTTTCCTTTCAGACAGGCGAGCGGGTTACAATCCTTTTTTCCGTCAAAGACGTGATTCTGTTCGATAAACCCGATAAGTCCGAAAGGACTCATAATGATTTGGTCTGTTAAAATGTTTCCTGCCAGCAAAGTCGTTGTTTTTTTCTTCCTGCTGGCCCTGCTGTGGACCGCTAATGGATGCGGAGAGAAAGCCTCGGAAAATTTTCAGGCGCGGCAAAAAATCGTTGTCGCCACTGACACTAATTTGATTCCCATGGCGTTTATCAGCGACCAGAACCAGCTGACCGGATTCGAACCTGATCTCATAAAAGCCATCGCCGATCACGCCGGGTTCGAAATCGAAATTATCTCGGTGGCGTTTCCGGGTTTATTCGGCGGGCTCATCACCGGCAAGTTTGATTTGGTCATCAGTTCCATCACCATCCTCGAAGAAAGAAAAGAGAGAATGGCGTTCAGCATTCCCTATCTTAAAAGTGGTCTGGCGCTGGTGGTGCGGAAAGATTTGGAAGGCATCCGGTCCGTTGAGGACCTCAGGGACCGAAATCTCATTGCAGGCGCCCAAAACGGAACCACGGCTTATTTTTATCTGGAAAAGTACCCGTCTCTTAAGAAAAAAGGCTACGACGCCCACGGCCACGCCGTGATCGATCTCATCAATGGTGAAATCGATGCCGTTCTGGGCGAAAGCACCGCGACGTTGTATTATAAAAATCAGAAAAAGGATTATTTCCAGAAGATCAAGATGGTGGGAGATATTCTCACCGAAGAATATTACGGCATGGTTTTGCGCAAGGAAGATCACGAGTTGCTGGGGAAGATAAACACCGCGCTAAAAAAGTTACTGTCGGATGGTACCGTCCAGAAACTGCACACAAAATGGGATCTGGGAAACTCGTCGGTGGTTCCAACCAGCCTGGGGGCTGGACCAGCGTGACGCTGGACCCAGTGTTGACGTTCGATGAGTTTATGGCTGACCGAATTTTTAATAGTGCTGAATGTTTCCTCCTCTCCTCCAATGGATGAGTACCCACAGGGCAACGGACTGAGGTGGGGAGGGGTTAAATCCTTCTCCTTTGAATCCATCTCTTATTAATAACCAGGTCATTTCCGGAAAATCGACATTGTTAAAGCGAACAGAAAATAAAAGAAAATTTACTATTAAAAAAACATCAACCGGAAAACCGGCCGCCCAAAAATCTCCGGCCCGAAATTCGTCTGACGAAAAATCTGCACCGAAATCTTTTTCCAAACCACTCAAGGATCTGGAGTTCACGGTTTATGGTTGGAATGCCTGCATGGCCGTATTTAAAAAGCGGCCTGATGACATCCGGCGGGTATTTTTTAGCAAGGAACGTTCCTCAAGTATGGCGGCGGTGAAACGCTGGTGCCAAACCCATAAACTCCCTTACCGAGAACTCGACGCGGAATCTTTGGGCAAAGTCGCCGCCAGCGCTCATCACGAGGGCGCAGTGATGGTGGTCCGCCCGGTGACGCTGAAGTCGGTTCATGGGTTGCTTCGTAAATCCGTTGAGGCAGGCGCGGTGATGGTGGCTCTGGACCGGGTGGGGGATACGCATAATCTGGGCGCTATTTTACGGTCCTGCGCTTTTTTTGGGGTGGCGGGATTGATCCTTGGCAATCACGAAGACCAGGCGAAGGTCACGTCATCCGCCGCACGAATGGCCGAGGGGGCCTTGGAAACGGTTCCGATGTATCAAAGTTCCGATCTGCCTTCGGCATTGCGGGATTTCCGCGAACGGGAGGTTTTCGTTTTAGGCGCGGATGCGGGTTCGAGCGGCTCTCTCTACGATGCGGAAATTTCGTTTCCATGTATTGTTGTTGTGGGCAACGAAAATGAGGGGCTTTCGGAAAAAGTTAAAAAACGTTGCCATGCTCTTGTCCAAATTCCAGGGGGCGAAGACATGCAATCGCTTAATGTTTCGGTCGCCACGGGGGTGATCCTCGCGGAATTGAACCGCCGCAAAAGCCTGCTATTCAAGTGAAGAATATTTTTTGAGCGCCCCATGTTTTTTGCCAAACTTCATCCTTTGATTGTCCACTTCCCCGTCGGCCTGTTGGTCAGCGGGGCTCTGTTTGAACTTTATGGCAGAGTCGCCAGGGAGGAAGTGGCTGAGGTCGCGGGCAGGTTCAATGTCCGCCTCGGATTCTGGTGCGCCCTTCCGGTTTTAGTGGTGGGATTTCTTGGAATGCTCAGTCTGGAAAATACGGAGAAGTTTCAAAAGTTTTTGGGAAACCACCTGTTGGCGGCCTTTTCGACCGTGTTATTTTTTCTCCTGGCGCTGTTGGTTTCCCGTTATGGCAGGGGGCGATTTCAAATCGTGTATTATTTCTTTCTTGGGCTGGGACTTTTTAGTGTCCTTGCGACTGGATTTTTCGGAGGCGAACTGGTACACCGGTTCGGCGTATCCACTCCGAATTTTATAAACTAAAAAACCAGCAGGTAGCCCGAATAGGCGGACGCGCCCAAGGCCAGCAGACCACAACCATATAATAGGCAGGCGGTGCGTGAGTAAGGGTTGGTGTAGGAATAGCCCGTGCAAAATCCGTAAAGGATGGTGAACAGAAAAGAATAGCCCTGGTGACCCTCCACTTCGATGGTGGTTCTGAGACCCAGATCCGTGGAAAGCATCCCCGAGAAATCCGCCAGGACGGCGGCCAGCAATCCCAGACTCAAGTTGAAGGATCCTGCGGACTGGTAAATGGGCCGGTTTTTCTTCCAGGAAAGAAACAACAGCGCAATTCCCGCCACAAACAGCGACGGCGGAAAATGGGAAATGAACGGGTGAAATGAAACCGAACTGATCATACCCAGCCTGGAGGCTGGAGCCAGAGTTTAGGTACTATGGGTTTATGGCAGGCCCTATTTTCCATTGCGCCACATTTTCATCCAAAGAATTAAGGGCCTCGCGAAGCGTCAGGCCCAATTTTCCTACCGCGTTGCGGGCTGGTGAACGAAGTGAACGTAGCCCTAACTCTTCCTCCCCTGTAAGGGGCGTAGCGGGCTGGTTACCCCTCCGGGGCATGGAGGCAAGGGAAAGGATATCACAAGCGAAGCGAACGTAAGCCTCTCTTTTTCTCCCGCGTAGCGGGGCTCGCCCTCCGCGGAGGAGTTAGTTTTTGTTTGGGTCGTTGATCTGGAAATCTTTTTCTGCAAGGTCCAGGTTGACGTCGACATCTACCTTGGTGGCGGCGGTCACGTCCTGTTCCAGTCCATCCAGGTTGACGTTTTGTTTCAGGTTTTCGGTTTCGTCCAGAACCTCCTGCTTGAGGCTGTTGAAGGTGTTCTGAAATTCTCCCCACCCTTTGCCGATGGCTTTGGCCAGTTTGGGAAGGTTTTTGGGACCGATGACCACCACCGCAATGGCCATGAGAATCATTATCTCAAAAAATCCTATGTCGAACATGGGAACGCTCCATGAAATGATTGTTGTTGGCGGATCGTGTTGAATTTTATCAAATAATCTTCCATAATTCTACTAAAGATCCATTTTGTGGAGGAATGAATCTTGGGTTGACTTGATGGGGTTTTCCCGGTTAACCTTGCATCCTTTTTTCGGATTGCAGAATTGTTGGTATTAAATGAAAATCGTTCGTGGAACGAAAAATATCGTCAGGCCTATCCCTTATCCGGTGGTGGCCATCGGGAATTTTGACGGGGTCCATATCGGCCACCAGATCATATTCCGCCAGGCCGCCGAAATGGCGCGCAAGCAAAATGGAACCTCCGTTGTTTTTACTTTCGAACCGCATCCTCTGAAAATCATTGCGCCGGAGAGAGTCCCTCCGCTTTTGACAAGTTTTCGCCAGAAAATGGAATTGATCGAAGCGTGCGGCATCGACAGGGTTATCTGTGCCGATTTTACCCGCCAGTTTGCCGACCAGCAACCCCGGGATTTTGCCAAAAATATTCTCGTCGGCCTCATCGGGGTCAAGGAAATTGTCGTCGGATTCGATTACGCGTTTGGCCGTGGACGGGAGGGAACCATTCCCTATCTAAAAAAAATGGGCGAGGAATTTCATTTTAAGGTTCATGTTGTCGATCCAATAAAATTGAATGGTCATCTTGTGAGCAGTTCCCACGTCCGCGAATTGATTGAAGAAGGAAACGTGAAGACGGCCAGGGACTTTCTTGGCAGGGATTACTCCATCCACGGACCGGTGGTTCACGGTCACCACACGGGCCATGCAATTGGTTTTCCCACCGCCAATCTGGACACCGCCAAGGTGCAGATTCCCGGCACGGGTGTGTATGCGGTTCGTATCCTGCATGCGGGGAAAACTTTTCAGGGAGCGGTGAATATCGGTTTCAACCCGACGTTTAACCGCGACCGTTTGAGCGTCGAGGTTCATATTTTCGATTTTCATGAAAACATTTACGGACAGGAGGTTGAGGTAATATTTGTGGATCGTATTCGCAGTGAAATGGCTTTTAAATCGGCGGAGGAACTGGTCGCCCAAATCAAAAAAGACATCCAGACCGCCAAGGCCATATTGGAGGCCGGTCCGTGAAAAGCGTAAGAAACCTGATTATAGGACTGGTTATAGCCGCGGGAGCTCTCTATTACACCCTTCACAATGTGTCCATGAAAAACCTGGCGGCATCCTTTAAAACGGTGGACTATGTGTACATCGTTCCGGCGGTGTTTATCATAATGTTGAGTTATTTGTTCCGCGCCTTGCGCTGGCGGATATTGATTTCGCCAATGAAACAGGTTGACGTTAGCGGACTGTTTTCTCCACTGATGGTCGGATATATGGCAAATATCCTTCCTGCCCGTGCGGGCGAATTAGTTCGGGCGTATCTTCTTGGCAATAAACACGGCATCCCTTTTTCCGGGGCTTTTGCCTCGATCATCGTCGAACGGTTGTTTGACATTGTTTCGATCCTGCTGTTGTTTACCTGGGTTTTTATGTTTAACGCGGAGGTTCTCAGTTCCGAAGCGACTATTTCCGGAGTTTCCCTGCAAACGCTGGTTACCCGGTTCGGCCAGTTGAGCGCGATTCTGGTGGTGGCCCTCATTGGATTCATCTACATGATGGTTGCTCACAAGAAAAAATTGATGACGATCATCCGTTGGGTCATCCGGCCCCTGCCTGTAAAATGGCATGACAAGGTCGCACACCTTGTCGAGGAGTTCAGTCAGGGTTGCATGATTACAAAAGATTTAGCGGCCTTGTTCAAAATTACGTTATATACGGTTCTGGTTTGGGCGGCGATTATTGCGAGCTACCTTCCGTTTTACTTCGCTTATGACCTGGATAATAAATCCTTGGAGTCATTAATCATCCTCACCGTGCTGGTGTCTATTTTTATCGTGGTGCTACCCACGCCGGCCTGGTTGGGGTCGTTCAACGCGGCGATTTTGATCGGACTGCACGATATCATGAAGGTTCCGGAGTTGACGGCAGTGAGTTTCGGCATGGTGGTCTGGGCGGTGAATTTCGGGGTCATCCTTTTGTGCGGATTTTATTTTATCTTGCACGATCACCTGTCCGTGAAGACCCTGGTCCAGGTTGAAGAGGATGGGTAAGAGATTGTCAAAGAATCGGGGGCCGCCTCCTAATACGGCTTGAAAATTTTCAGGATAGAATTCATAATACGGCAATAAAAAGATCGAAATATGCCGAAGTGGCGGAATTGGTAGACGCGCATGATTCAGGTTCATGTATCCGAAAGGATGTGGAAGTTCGAGTCTTCTCTTCGGCACTCCTTCGCGGAGGGCGAATTTGCTCACGACGGGCGATGCTCTCTGACTTGGGTTTGATCGTTTTTAGTCTAAAAGCACTCACTATGTGGGAGGTAATTGGTCAAGCTTGTATGGCACAATAATATTTTGTAGGTAAATACCCACCCTCGCCAATGAAATCACAGAAAAATGATCTAAGCTCATTTCCTTAGATATAGTATCTATTTATTTCTCTACCCCAATATATTGTGGTTCTATCCTGTTTGCTTTTTAGTGGTTATTCTAATTTAGCAGCATCACTAAAAGATATAGCGAAAATATAAGGGAATCTCGACATATGATAAATATATGTCGAAATGCATCTCATTTCTCACTATCACTAAAAAATACAACGAAAATATAATTAAAGTTCGACATATAATAAGTATATGTCGAAAATATTTACTTTTTTCGATATATATGGCACGATATGTAGAATGAATGGCTATATTGAGGAAAAATGGGCTTTAATCCAGTGTACCCACATAACTTAGAAATGTTACCGCCAAAGGTAGCCTTGGAAACCCCTTTAATATTGAAGGCACTGAATTCGGCCTCGTCCCTTATGAGACGGTAACAGCGCAAGAGTACGCCGCGATGAGCACGAATGCCGGACCATACACACGACGCAGTGTTCGGACTTCTTCCTCACGCTTCAGGGACCTCGCCGATTGATCAAGTCGCGTTCCTGATGACAAGAACGATGGTTTGAGTTATCCGGAAGTTGTGGGGAGGGAGTGGCCTATGGATTAGAAAGTGCGGGATCGGTTTCGTTCAAGATCATTTTCCTGCCCCTCTGTGTTTCACCATATGCCCGGCTCGCTCCGAAGGGGTGGGCAGAAAAGCCTCCCACAACGAACTCATTCATTCTGAATTGCTCACACGATTCGCTCTGGCAGGCCGCGAAACAACTGGTTTGCCATAAGTTCAACTGGCGTATTTGCCTACTTTCGTATATCAAATGGTAGGTTTTGAATCCAATTGAGACCAATTACGACATGGCGAATTGCCTCTTTTGGAGTTGTTTAGAGTCCTGCTAGAACCAAATACATGTCGCCTGAAAATTATCCTTCACAATCCTTCTAATTTCTGTTATGGTTCTCGGTGAGCTGATTTGAAAAAGTATTCTGTATTGGGGATTTATATGAGCCATCACAAGTCAGCCGAAGATATCTTCCACGAACTCCGCATCATCAAATCACAAGTCGAGCAAGATGCCAAGATTGATGAGGAATGTGGTGATGATAAACAGCTGCGGGAAAGAGTGTTATCTCTGCTGCGGGCTGATGCCAGTGTGGGTGATTTCCTCAAGTCCGCTGAATTGTGTGAGACGGCCGAGGATGGATCATTTTCAACTACTTTAGATAGTCCTAACGCTTCACTGATCGCCGAAAAGCCCGGCACCGTGATTGGTCGATACAAATTGCTCGGCCAGCTCGGCGAAGGGGGGTTCGGCATCGTCTTCGTGGCGGAGCAAAGTAAACCCATCCGACGGCAGGTCGCGTTAAAGGTCATTAAGCCTGGAATGGACAGCCGAGAAGTACTGGCGAGGTTCGAGGCAGAACGTCAAGCCTTGGCACTGATGGATCACCCCAACATCGCCAAGGTTTTCGATGCTGGGGCCACCGAGGCCGGACGCCCTTACTTTGTCATGGAACTGGTCAAGGGCGAAGCCATCACCCTCTACGCAGACCGAAAGAAACTGACCATACGTCAGCGGCTTGACTTATTCCGATCCGTCTGCGCCGCCGTGCAGCACGCTCATCAAAAAGGAATTATTCATCGTGATATCAAGCCCTCCAACGTGCTGATTACCGTCATCGATGATAAACCAGTTCCGAAGGTCATTGATTTCGGCATTGCCAAAGCAACTTCGCAGAAGTTGACAGATATGACTCTGTTTA
>JADFGI010000451.1 GCA_022567815.1 Nitrospinota bacterium | reverse complement strand
CAAACAACTCTTGAACGTCCAGTAATATTCCAGTGATATTCTTGAAGAGATAAAATCAGGTAATTTCAAGTAAGCTACCGTGAACTGAAAAGCGAGCGCAATCCCCGTAGCTTGGGCACGGGGAGCTTCAATTTTATCTGGACTGTAATTCTGCTGCCGAATATCGCAAAGCGTTTAACTTTGGTGCTGGGCCTGGAGCACAGATTCGCCCCTTGACAGCTAAGGCAAAAAATGGTTTAATAGCTTTAGAGAAGAGCAGTTAAACCATTGTCTAGTCATTTTGATGCTTCTGGAGAAAAATGGTGCGTACACATTTTTTCGGTCAATATTTACTTGAACAGAGCCTGATAGACCCTGATGCATTGACCCGAGGGTTGCAATACCAGCAGAGTAACAACAAAGTGCTGGGTCAGATCGCCATTGAGCAGGGTCTGCTTGATTCTACAGAGGTCCAGCAGATAATTGACAGGCAGCTTGGCGAGGATAATGACTTTGGTCAGGTGGCGGTCGAAATGGGGCTTATAACTGCTGCAGCGCTCGATGGTCTGCTTGGGCGGCAGCGTGAACAGCATATTTATCTTGGTGCGGCCCTGGTAAAACTTGAAATCCTCAGCCAGGCGTTTCAAACGTTTAATGAAGCCACGCAACAACTTCAAGATTCTTACGACGATTTGAAAGAGAGGGTAAAGTTACTCGACCTGGAGTTGGCAAAAAAGAACGAAGAACTGGAAAAAAACCTCGCGGAAAAAGAGGAAGTAAAAAATTATCTGAACAATATTTTAGAAAGCCTGACCACCGGCGTCATCGTCATCGACAAGCAGGGGAGAATCACCACCTTCAATAAAACCGCAGGTTGGATTACCGGACTGACGCCGGAATCCTGTCTCGGCAAACCCCTCCCGGATCTGTTTCACGACGACTTGTTTGAAAACATGGTGTCGCGGCTGGTCAAAACCGGAGGGAGCCCGTTGAGCATGGACCGGGAAATCATCACCGCAAACGGAAGCAAGATCCACATCCAGGCTTCCGCTTCTCCGGTGCTGGATCCTGACGACGCGCAAATTGGGACCCTTCTCATTGTAAAAGACATGACCCGTATCCGGCATCTGGAAATCGAAGCCCAGAGAAGCCAGCGATTAAGGGAAATGGGAGAAATGGCGGCAGGAATCGCCCATGAGATCAGGAATCCACTTGGAAGCATCGAACTGTTTGCTTCCCTTCTGAAAAAAGACGTGGAGACAGACGAGGAAAAATCCACGCTGGTGGAACATATTCGTTCCGGAGTGAAGAATATGGACCGGATCATTTCCACACTGTTGCTATACGCCAAGTCTCCCCGCCCCTCACAGCAAAAATGCAACCTCCACCCATTGCTCAGCACCCTGCTAACGGGCACCTCGGACATGGTCATTCCCGGCAACATAAAAATTGTGCAAAATTTTGGAGAAGGTGACGCATTGGTCAATGGCGATCAGGAACTCTTGAAGCAGGTCTTCAGCAACCTCATCCGCAACGCTATCCAGGCCATGCCCAATGGAGGAGAACTTAATTTGACAACAAAAAAAGTCAACGCTCCTTCCAACCAGCCGGAAGCCGACAACGACCACCGTCAATTCATCACCATCACCGTATCAGACACCGGCCAGGGGATTCCCGCAGACCATCTGGTAAAAATCTTCAATCCATTTTTTTCCACCAAGGACAAAGGGACCGGACTTGGTTTGTCTATTTCCCACAACATCATCAAAGCCCATCAGGGAACCATCGACGCAGAAAGTGAAAAAGGCAAACAAACAACTTTTACCGTGAAACTTCCCAGTTGGGATAACGAATTTGATGAAAAATAATTTGCATAAAAAAATCCTCGTTGTGGACGATGAAAGCGAAATGCGGGTTGCCCTGGAAACCACCTTGAAACGGGAAGGCTACCAACCGGTTTGTGTCGAAGACGGAAAAAAAGCATGGGAACGAATCCAAAACGAAACCTTTGACCTGATCGTTTCCGATGTCAAAATGCCTAAGATGGACGGGGTGGAACTACTACGCGCCGTGAAACAACATTCCCCAAAAACTATCGTCATCATGATGACCGCCTACGGAGATATCGACAACGCCGTCGAAACCATGAAAGTGGGCGCGTTCGACTACCTGCTCAAACCCTTCTCCGCCGAAATCCTGATTTCGTCTGTGAACCGGGCCTTCATGAATGAGCCAGACCACCCCGTAAAATCAGCCGCCACCGCCAAACCCGATGTCAAAATAGTTCCCGAACGGGAGATCATCACCTGCAACCCTGAAATGTTGAAACTCCTGAAATTCGCCGAAAATATCGCCTACAGCAAATC
>JADFGI010000450.1 GCA_022567815.1 Nitrospinota bacterium | reverse complement strand
CCTGATAGATCGCACGCAAGCCCATCATCCGCATAAGCCGCCGTACACGATGACGACCCACGCAATAACCCTGCCGCCGCAAATGCCGCGCCATCTGGCGGCTGCCGTAATAAGGCGTGGACAAAAATTGCTCATCTATCAAACGCATCAACTTTAAATTCAGCGGATGTTCCCCTTTGGGATCATAATACCAGCCAGACCGGCTGATCGAAAGCAAACGGCATTGCACCCTAATGCTCAAATCATCGTTGGACGGCTCTACCATTTCCTGCCGCCTCCTAACCCCAACCGGTTGGAGGCATCGACCAAAAAATCCCGTTCCACGCTCAATTGACCGATCTTGGCGTGCAGCTCTTTGACTTCCGTCGCATGATCGTTTTTCTGCACAGCCAGCTTGCCGGAAAATCCCGCCTCCATCGACGCAACCGCCTCTTTCTTCCAGCGGTGAATCACCGTCGCATGGACCCCATATTTCAACGCCAGCTCTGATATCGGGGCTTCCTCACGCAACGCCGCTAAAGCAACCTTGGACTTAAAACTCGCAGGATAATTCTTTCGTGTCTTGCTCATCTCCATGACCCTCCTTTGATCATAAATCGTAGCTTAACACTCTGTCCGAATTCCTGGGACCACCTCTATAATAAATACTCTCCCACAATTGATCGGGAATGCACTCCCGGAAATTCCGGACAATGATTCCCCTATTTTTATTTTGGGTTGGATTGAGGCAAGGACTTTTATAGAACCACTTCGAGAGGAAACCAAACTTTCCTTGGTTTGCTATGCCAAAGTGTTTTTATGGATTTGCTCTAGCGAGAAACTAGAAGGAAACAACTTACACTGCAACTGAACAACCCTTCTTTGCATATCCAGGTTAGGATGGATGCCAGGGATGTCCTAAGTTTATTTTAAACCTTGGAAACTAAGTTGACTAAAACCAACCTAACATACTGTCTTTTTTACCCAAAAGCTGATTTATGGTGAACGTTAAAAAATAATAATTTGATTCTCCTTGTTATCTTGACCGAACAGAGTACCTTGATATTGCCTTTCTTACTGGTAACCAACTGAAGGGAAGTCTTCAAACGATCGTAAAGGACATTATATTTTTGCCACTCCTTTTTTGAGTGGTTTTTTTTTGGAGTAATTAAATCATGCCATAAACATGTTAAAATGAGGTAATTTTATGAATGAAGTTAAGGTGTACGACAGTTCCGGAAATTTAAAAAAAGTAATCTCAGTAAACCAATTGAACATCCGAGAAAAATTGCAAATGGAAACCCCTTCTATTTTCAGGAGAAACAAAAGAACTGGAAGGCCATCGGAAAAACTTCCCGATAGTAAGAAAAATACTGGAAAATCATAAAAAAACTGGAGGTCTTATTTTACATGTAATCGTTTATCAAAATCAGGTCGATCGGGCGTTGAAATTATTAAAACGCCAACTCAACAAGGAAGGTTTATTTAGGGAGCTTAAACGCAGGCGTTTTTTTTTAAAACCCTCCATCAAGAAAAAATTGAAAATTAAAGAAGCTAAAAAAAAACGAAAACAGGCAAATCGACGTTCAAGATCTTTATGGAACCAATAATATGGAGGGTATTGAAAATTGACAGAATCCACAAAATCTGGGAATGAGATCATACAAGAGTTAATTGATAGTCTCACGCAATTAGCGGAAGAGGCTGAAAAACGCAGGAAGGCCGCCTCGGCAAAATGGGAGCTTTATAAAATAGAATATTCAAATGGAGAAAAAAATGCCTATGAAGATGCCGCGAAAAAATTAAAAATGGTTTTGGGTAAAATATAAATTGGAATTCTGAAAATCTTTGCCCTGAACATAATTGGCGTAAACTTGATCAACCGGGTGTCTCCGGGAACTATCATGCATCTGTTCTTCCTAAAATACTTCTATTAGCCCAGCGGTTCATACCTTTTGGACGTCATCCCAAAGTGGACCATTTGAAGTAAAAAGCTAAGAGATACTTTCTGTAAAACTTTCCTTAGCCGAATGTCCGCTATTGGCCCAGGCTGTGTGAAAACTATGATGGCAAGACTCATTACAGAAAACCGACTCCACCAGATGCTCGTAGAGTTGCGAAAAGTATATTAGGAAGGGGTAAGGCACCCCCTATTTAGGGTTGGTTTTGAGTTTTCACACAGCCTGGGCCGATAACCGACATTGATACCGCTAAACTTTTCTTGTAACGCCTACCATCTGGAAGCCATGATAAATGTCCTGGAACGGAAGGGGATTTTGACCGGGAAAGAAGTCCTGGACGAAGGGGAAGGAAGAGGTTAATTGAGGCGCGGGAACTTTCAGGGTTCCACAAAAGAAGCCGGGTCATTCGTG
>JADFGI010000068.1 GCA_022567815.1 Nitrospinota bacterium | reverse complement strand
GAAAAAGGTAAAGAATGCCGGGGCCATCTTGCTCGGTAATTTCACCACCGAAGCGATGGGCGATTACCTGGCAGGGCCGAATCATGTTCTGCCCACCAGCGGCACGGCGAGATTTTCCTCCCCGTTGGGAGTCTATGATTTTATCAAACGTACCAGTTTGATCGGTTATGCTCGGACGGCGCTCCAAAAAAACGCCGATTCGGTGACGATTTTGGCGGAAATGGAGGGCCTGGACGCCCATGCCGAAGCGGTGAAAATAAGGCTTCGATGAGTTGTGGTTTCATCGATATAAAGACTGTGTTTGTAATAATTCCGGAGGAATTCGATTTACCTTGACATGGTATTTTGGCTATGGTAAATAATGCAAAAATTTGGATAAATTTGCCTGATGAAATCAGGTTGAAATGAAGAGCTGAATTCGGGAGTTCAATGTTGAAAACATTGCACTTATAAGCACATGGGTTTTATCTGATTGATTTTTAATTGGCTGAAGGCAATAATAAATTTGGTATTCAAGCGTTTTCACAAGGGCCCAATGGATTTGAGTTATCTCATATTCTGTAGCCCTCGTTACGAAATATTTAAGTGATTTTTGTTCAGTAATTTATAGAAAGTTTAAAATTTTGATTGCATATAGATTTCCCAAATCTTTTTTTATTTAGGGTCCTAATGAAGGAGGTCAAAACCATGTTGGGGAAACAAACTGGAAGATACCAAGCATTATCACTTGCGATGGTTATGGCATTTGCCATTTACCTGTTGCCAGCTTTTGCGACCGATGCGCTAGCCAAGGAAGCTTATGCCGGACAGGCCTTTGCGGAAGAAGCCTTTGCCAAGGAAGTTCTGGCAGAGGAAGCCGTCGCGGGGGGTGAAGGTGAAGGTGAATCTGAAATCGAATGGGGCCAGGATGTATTTTACAAGGATTGGGAAGGTAATCCCCTTAAAGGTCCTGTGAGTGGTTTCCCCGCTCCTGAATTGGGTCCGTCAGATTATAATAATTATGAGTTCGCGCCCAGCCGGATGATCCTTTGGATGGCCGCTCAGCAACATTTGTATTTTGGCAGTTTCGTTCTTGCGGTTCCGATCTTCTGTATGCTGATAGAATTCATTGGTATCCGTTCAAAAGAGTCAGACCCAATCATGTCGGTAAAATATGACAGGCTGGCTCATGACCTCATGAAGATTAGTTTGACGGCTTATTCTTGGACGGCGATCCTTGGAGGTATTTTGCTTTTTACTTTCATCACGCTGTTCCCTGGTTTTTTTAAGTATATAGCCGGGATTTTCCGCCCCGTAATGCATATATATGCACTGATGTTCTTGGCGGAAAGCGGGATCCTTTACGTTTATTACTATGGTTGGGAAAGAATGAGCCAGGATCCCTTTTTGAAATGGATTCATGTCAGTTTGTCCGTTCTTCTCAACCTGGTTGGTACCGTTCTGATGTTTTTGGCCAATTCCTGGGCGACCTTCATGCAGGCTCCCGGCGGCATCGATGAGCAGGGACGATTTCTCGGAAACATTTGGCACGTGATCCACTCCACATTGTGGAATCCGGTTGGCGTGCACAGGATCCTTGGGAACATCGTTTTTGGCGGGGGTATTGTTGGCGCGTACGCGGCGTATCATTACCTGACTGCCAAGACGGAGGAAGAAAGGGCTCACTATGACTGGGTTTGTTATGTGGCCATGTTCATTTGTATTTTTGGTTTGATTCCCCTGCCATTCGCAGGCTACTGGTTGATGAAAGAAGTTTATGCTTTCCGTCAGCAAATGGGAATCACCTTGATGGGCGGAATCATGGCGTGGTTGTTCATCATTCAGGCGGTCATGATCGGCTTGCTCTTTTTTGGCGCGAATTCGTATTTGCACAACGGTATGTCCCGCGTTAAGGGGGCGCACCGTTATATGAAGTACTCCAAGTATATGATCCTTTTGCTGATCGTATGTTTCACCATGTGGATGACGCCTCATACGATCGTCATGACCCCCGCGGAATTGAAAGCGATGGGGGGGGCGCAACATCCAATTATAGGTCACTTCGGGGTTATGTCCGCTAAAAACACAGCGGTAAACTTGATGATCACAACCACCATTCTTTGCTTCCTGCTATATCAGAAAGCGAATAAGAAGATAACCGTGCCATGGCAAACCATAGGTAACTGCTGGCTAAGCGCTATTTTCATTGGCGCCGCCGCCAACATTATTTTCCTTGGTGTGTATGGTTATTACCTTCCTGCCAACATTCGCGTGGGTCTTTCAGTGCCTCAGGTGACGACCACCTTGACAACGTTGTTTGTCGGAACGGCGATCAATACTTCCATGTTCAAGGATGCGGAAACCTATGGGGAGGTCCAATGGGGAACCATGTCAAAAGTGGGAACCTACGCAATTTTCCTCCTGGCCATTTCGTTCACCTGGTTGATGGGCCTGATGGGTTACATCCGTTCAGCCGTGCGGTTGTTCTGGCATGTGACTGAAGTTATGCGTGACAACTCTGTTGACGCATATACCTTGACCATCGGCGAGGCCGGCAAGATGCTGACGTTCAATACCTTGTTTGTCTGGGTGCAATTTGTGGTTGTTTTCTGGGTGGCCAGCTTGACTGGCAAGAAGGAGGAGACCGTGCCAGAGCCGCAAGCTGTGCCGGTTCCAGCGCAACAGCAACAGTAATCACTTGAAAATGGTTGAAGTTTTTGGCGTTAATTTTAGAGTGTTTAATTTATGGATTTAAGGAGAGGAGTTAGGGATGCTACCTGAACAGCATGACATTTTGTGGACGTTCATGACCATGGCGTACACATTGTTCGCATTCTATGTTTTCGTCAATGTGATTCAGCATTGCCGTGAAAATGAAGGGGTGAACGGCAAGTTGTGGGGCGGGATATTTGGCGCGTTTGCTCTTATAAGTTTCTTTGAAACGGTGCATATGTTTGATCTCGTGCAGGCTGACCAGATGACCTTTATATTCCAGTACCAGATTTTGACGGTGCTGGCAATATTGCTGGTCTGGGGGGTTTTCTTCAAAAGTCAGGATATTCAAAACCAGTCTTCCCCGATCATTCGGGCGTTCTTCTTTTGGAGTACGGTATCCATTGTTCTTGCCGGATACACCAACTGGTTGCCGCAACAGAGAAGTGACCCGCCCCCGAAAGCGGCGGCAATCGCTGAAGACCTGACAATGGAAGAGTTTGTTGAGATGGGTCGTGTCATCGTTTTCGGCGCCAAACAGGTAGCAGGTGCGAAAGCCATTGGTAAAGGTCAATGCCCCCTTTGCCATACATTTGATCCAGGGGACCTTTCCGGCCGATGTCCTAATCTGTTTGGGGTTGAGGAGCGGAGTCATACGCGGATTAAAGAAGACCGGTACCTTAACTTGCCGATGAAGATTGGCGAATTGGAACAGGTTGCTGGTATTACTAAAGGAAAACCAGATGAAATTCCTGAGGAATACAGGAGGACTGGAAGTCCGGATTTGATTGGCGAGGATTATTTGCGCGAATCGATCATGTGCCCCTCCTGCTATGTTGTGGAAGGTTTTGGTAAAGACGCAGATACCAAAAGTCCCATGCCTGTTATCACCAAACCCCCGGTCAGTCTGAGCCCTGTGGAGGCCAATGCGGTCATTGCCTGGTTGCAGTCAAAAGATACTCCGGGTGAATTTTCCAATGTGACGGTTCCTCTGCCTACTGCTAGCGATGCCGTAGCGGAAGACACTTCTGATGATGAAGAACGGCCGGTGTTCGTGACCGGGACCGAGCCTATTGAACAGATGATCAATACCCTGGGTTGCCCGCTTTGTCACACCATTCCCGGTATTGAGGGGGCGGTGGGTGAGCTTGGACCAAAGTTGTTTGAAAAGATCAACGCTCCCCAACGGATCAAGGATCCCAATTACAAGGGAAGCGCCACAAACACCAAGGAATACGTCAGGGAATCTATTTTGGATCCTGGCGCCTACGTGGTCTTTAATGAAGCCGAAGGCGAGCCTTTCCCTGATGGTTTGATGCCGACAACATTTTCGCAAATGTTGTCAGTTCAGGCTTTGGATAAGCTCGTGGATTTTATCAGTCAGACTGAAGCCCCTCCAGAGGGTTAATGCCCTCCAGAGGGTTTACGATAATTAGGAGTTAAAGATGAACAAGACCTTTATAAGCTTCTTCACTTTTGTTGGCACCATGCTGGGGTTCCATTATGTGTTGTTTCCGATAATGGACATCAGGGAATTCAGCTGGGTCATGAACAGATACGTGTATTACATTTTAATACCCATTACTTTGATTGTCGTCAATATCGGTTTCCGTTTGAAACCACCTATTTCCCTGATAGCGTTGATGGTGTGGGTGTTGGGGTATTATTTTTATGATGCTATCCTTTTTCCGCCAATTCCGTGGACCCTCTTCATCACTTATATGGTGATGTGGACGATCGGAACCTTCCTGTATATCAGTCAGGACGCGAACACTTTCAGGGAATTTAGAGCGCCGATTGTCAAGACCATTATTGGCGAGTATAAAATTGCTCGTATTGTGGTTTTTGCCCTTTTGCCTATGCTGGTGGGTTTTGTGACATACAACAACATTTACCCGAAATTCCAGGAACCGGTTGAGTTGCGCACAGTTCACCCCGCGCCACCGGCGACCACCAAGGTTCATGGTAAAACCTGGGCTTTGGAAACAGCCAGAAATCCTTACAGGATTGACAACCAGGACAATTATAAAAACAGCTTTCCCTTTTTGGATGCTGATAAGAATGAGTATATGAAAAACGTGACTGAGGGTGGAACGATATTTTTCCAGGAGTGCCACTATTGTCACGGGGATCAATTGAATGGACTGGGGATGTTCTCCCATGTGTTCAACCCGACCCCGGCCAACTTTATCGATCCTGGAACCATTGCCATGCTGAGAGAGTCTTTCCTTTTCTGGCGCGTAGCCAAGGGCGGCCCCGGCCTTCCGAATGAATCGACTCCCTGGTCTTCTGCGATGCCTCCTTGGGAGGAGCATTTGACGACGGAAGAGATCTGGAAGGTTATCCTTTTTGAATTCTGGTACACCGGATGGCATCCCAGAACGTTTGATACTGAGGAGTCCTATATTGGTCAGTGGGAAAAAGAAGGTAAACCCACAGGAGCATATTCCGGATAAGCTTGTTCCAGGACTTCGTGATAATGAACACAAACAACCTGCAACCAGAGGGAATCGAGTGTTATGAATAAGATTGTAAGATTAAAAATTGGCCGGATATTATTTTCCGGGTTGATACTGATGGCCATCAGTTTGCCCGCAACTGTTTTTGCCCAGGAGGCCCAGCCGCCAGATGTGGTAAAAACCGAGTTGCTGGAACAAGGCAAGCAGGTCTATTTCAAACGCTGTGTCTGGTGCCATGGCGTTGAAGGCGGTGGTGATGGTCCTTCTGCGGACCGTTTGTTCACCCGGCCCCGGAATTTTATCCAGGGAACGTTTAAGATTCGCTTTACCGATTCAGGGGAACTTCCTTTAGAAGAGGATCTAATCAGGACGGTAACCAACGGCCTGCCCGGTTCGGCAATGCCGGCCTGGGGTGGTTTTCTGAAGCCGAAGGAAATTGAAGCCGTTGTGGAGTTTGTTAAAACCCTGGTCCAGGATCGCGATTTTAACGATGTCGAAGATGAAGAGGTCTTTGTTCAGGAATTTGGGTCCAATCCCTGGGGAACAAAAGAACCTTATCATCTTGGAGTTCCGCAAGAAGCTATTGATCAAGGCAAGAAAATTTTCCTGAAAAATAAATGCTTTGAGTGTCACGGCGGAGAAGGCCGGGGCGATGGTAACCCGACCATGAAAGACGATTGGGGATTTCCGATTGTTGCGGCAGACTGGCAACAGTGCTGGAATTTCCGCGGAAGCCGGCGCAACCATTTCGATCCTTTCAATATCGTTCGCACTATTTCTACTGGTATGAACGGTACGCCAATGCCGAACTTTAAAGATGAGATCACCGTTGAAGATCGGTGGAAACTGGCGGCTTTCGTCAACTCGCTTTGTCCCCGGAAGAAAATGGATAGATTGACGAACAAACCCATTGCGGATTTTCTTATCAGCTCTCTCTATACGGAAGGTAAAATCGCTGAAAAGATTGACGCCCCCATGTGGGCGGCGACGGATCATGATCCACTTATCGTGGATCGGAGCGCAGAAACGATAGACAATCCAAGGAAGAATTACATTGCCATGGCGGGTCAGATCACTCGTGGAAATAGAAACTTTGACCCTAAAACCGACAACCTTTGGGTGGCCTCCCGGTGGAGCGCTGAGGACAATGTAATCTTTTACCTAGTGGAGTATCATATCCGCTTTTTGTCCACTGACCCTGAGTATCCCGATGCCGTGGCCATTCAATGGCCGGCCAAGCTTCAGGATCTTTTTGGGGCTGAGAAACCCTATTTTATTATGGGTGATTCCAAAAAGCCTGTTGATATTTGGAAAGCTTCCTTCATGGTTCAAAATTACAGAGACACCAATGACCCTAAGGACGAAGGGTATCAGCTTGATGTCACGGTAGAGGAGGTTGTCGGGTATGGTTTTGATGCGTTGGCTTCGAAAGAATCCGAGGCGACCGTGCAGGTTGTCGATTCCATTTTCAAACAGGGGAAAGTCAGCATCCTCTTTAAAAGATCCTTGACCACCGAAGGGGAGTTCGATGTTCAGATTCCATCGGAAAAATTCATCCCCGTAGCCTTTCTGCAGTGGTCGGGCCAACACAAAGAGAAGGATGAGTACATGGCTATTTCAACTTGGTATTACACCATTTTGGTGCCGCCTCTTCCCGACTCCCTGTACTATATGCCTCCCATTATGGCTGTGGTTTTCATCGGCCTTCAAGGTTGGTTGGTATGGATGACCAAGAGAACCCGAAAAATGTTTGAGGAAGGCAAAGCCCGTCGGGATTTCATTCCTGATAAGGAGTAAAGCCACTCAATCGAGCATTGTTTTAAAGCATGTTTGAAAAGCCCGCCGAAAGGCGGGCTTTTTTTTTCCTTTTTAACACAATCATTCAATCAAACAACCTTTGATGGATTGTTGGCAGGATCCAGTAAAAGAAGTATTGAGAGTGGATTTTCTCAGCAATCGGGCAAATAAAATAGGAGAGCACGGTATGCCGTGCCTTTTGCAAAATAATGATTCCAACCAGTGGGTTTCATACCCCTCAGCTTGCGGCGGGGTCGTTCATTTATCGTTCTGAGGGGGAGGGTGGTTTGATCTGATAGAAGCAGGTTGGCGGGAAAAAAAATGATTTTATTCTTCACCCGTTTGTTCAAGGTCCATATTTCCTTCGATAATTTCGCGCAATGCCAACGTAAAGAAGGTCTTGGGAGAAGAATATTCTTCAGGCTCAGCCTCAATAGCGGGTTGAGCACCTTTTTCCAGTTGGTGAATCCTTTGCGAGATAAGGATGCACAACAGAAAACGGCTTTTAACGACTTCCAATGCCTGTCGGCTCAACTCCAAATTGTCATAGTAATCAATGGTTATCACAAAAACCCTCCAAAAGTTAAGTTGTGGTTTTGTCCAAAGAGATATCTTAAGGTTTTGTTGAGGCAGTGTCAAATTTTAAAGGGTCCTCAATTTTTCCGGAACGTCCTAAAGTCCGGGATGGGATTCGACCCATCCCCTCAAGTGTCAATCGAGTAAAGAGCGACACACTTCCAATACCTTAACGATTTGATCTTGAGAAATTTCCCGGTGAAGCACGGCGCGAAATATGCCGGGTTCGATCATCAAAATTTTTATCTCCTCGGATTCAAGATGGCTCAACAATTCCTCGGGCCCGACCTTCGGGTGATTCAATTGGAAGAATATAATGTTTGTTTTTACCTGTTGCAGATTTAATTCAAAGCCGGTAATGCCTGCCAATCCGTTGGCCAGTTCACGGGCGAGTTGATGATCTATCTTCAGGCGCTCGATCTGATTTTCCAAAGCGACCCGTCCGGCGGCGGCCAGGTGTCCCGCCTGCCGCATGCCACCGCCCACCATTTTCCGCAGTTTTCTGGCTTTCCAGATGAATTCCTCCGTTCCGCAAACCAGGGACCCAACCGGAGCGGATAGCCCCTTGGATAGACAGAACATGACCGAATCCACATGCCGGACCAACAAGGATACCTCAATGTTTAACGCCACTGCGGCGTTAAAAATACGCGCCCCGTCCAGATGGATCTTCAAGGAATGCTTTTCGGTAAAACCAGCAACCTCTTGCATATACTCTGGAGTCAACGGAGCGCCCTGGCAATAGTTGTGGGTATTTTCCAGGCAGATCAGATGCGTGGGTGGATAGTGGATGTCCGAGTGCCTGACGGCTTTTTCCATGACGTCAAGGGGCAGAGTCCCATCATCATTGTTCGGGATGATATGCGGGTGGATGCCCCCCAGGGCGGACATACCTGCAACTTCATTCAGGAAGATATGACTGCGATCCCCAAGAATCACTTCATCTCCCCTGGCGCAATGAGCCAAAACAGAAATCAGGTTTCCCATCGTTCCACTGGGGACGAAGACCGCCGCTTGCTTGCCGGTTTTTTCCGCCGCCAGTGCTTCCAGGTCATTGAGTGTGGGGTCCTCTCCGAAAACGTCGTCGCCCACCACCGCTCCGGCCATGGCAGACCGCATGGCCTCTGTCGGATGGGTCACGGTATCGCTTCTGAGATCAATCGGTTTCATTTTTTTCTCCGCGAGAAGGTTTTTTCCTTGAGCGCAGATTCTTTTCCAGATGATTTTTTTTCAGCCGGTAATAAACGGTCGAGATCAAGAATACGGGAAATATCATTCCGAACAAAAGAATTTTTTGAACGTCATCCGGCGCAAAATTAAAATAAAGCAGAGCCTGATATTCCTGTTGCGTTGAAACGACCAAAATAACCGAAACGATTAAAACATATCCTATTCGTTTGGATCCTTTGGGTCCCGGAAACACTATTGAGCAGGCGATGAAGTTCAGGCCCAGGAAAAGAATCCCGTTTAAAAACATCAGGTAAATGATCGTATTCTGGTCAGGCGTGAGCATGTGGAGTGCGCCATTAAGATTTCTATTGCAAACATTTTACCGGGTTTGAGGGGCAGGTGAAACGGGAATTACGTTTTGGGGGCGATAAAGGTCGGACCTAAACCAGAAAGCGTTGCCCGTCGTGAGCAAGCTCGCCCTCCGCGTAGGAGAAAAAGGCCAGGCTAAAAATTCGCCTGACCTTTCTTGATTGGATTTTTAACGCACCGGCTGGAAGCCCGTGCTATTTATCGGGATTCTAAAAATAAAACAGGGCGTTGAGGGCAATCGTATCCTGAGTATCCTGCGTCTTACCTGCGCCGCTGTCAAAAAACGCCTTTTGGTTGGACTTATCATGCCGATATTCCATCCGCACCACCATGTTTTGATTGATGCGGACTTCCGGGGTCACGGTGATTTCCCATAGTTCCTGTCCCTGGTCCGCAACCAGGGTCGTGGCTGAAGTGGTTCGGGTTCCCTCCACGTCATCAAAAAACTCACCCCTCAGACTGATAGAAAACCATTTGTTGTAGTTGTGACGGAGGATGCCTGCAATACCCCACCATTCGGCGTCCCTTCCAGAAACAGCGCCATTGGCCTGTACCCCATAATCAAAATTCAGTTGCACCAGAGTGTTGTTGGTCAAACCGACATCGAGCACGACGTCAAAAATATTAACTGTGTTGTTAGAAAATGCGACCCCGTTTAATCCAATTGCCTCTTGTCCACTGGCCCAATTCAGTAACAGGGAAATATTATCGGTGGGAGTGATGGCAATCTGCGCTCCCAGGGTTTTACCGTCGTTGTTGTCCACGGTGATGTCCCAACCGTTGGCCACCATGCCCATGACGCTGATCATATCATTAATGGTGTATGAGGCCCGAATACCGGTGTGCGTGAAGGGAATAGCCAGTCCAAATAAAAATGAACGGGAAAAGTTGTAGTTCCAGCCATCGTAACCTTCGATCACTTCAGCCCCGATATGGGTGATGAATTTTCCGAAATCAATCTGCAAACCAGACCCTATGGGCGCATTATAAGACACATAAGCCTGCTGAACATCGAACTGGTGAGATTGCCCATCCCCCGTATCAGCAGTGGATTGGGTGACTTCAGGAACGCTGAAGCCATAGGTGAGATCCGTTCGGAATCCGACGTCGCCCGGCTTGGGGGTATCCCTAAGGATCACCAATTCGCCCACATCGAATTTGAAACTGTTATGGTCTGCGTCAAAAATCCGATTGACGTTGGTCGCGGAATTAGGTGGACGTTGGGTAGGTTGGTTAAAATTGAACGTGTATGAAGACGAGGCAAAGGCATGCAGTTCAACCCCATCCAGTACTTTGAGAGCCACCTCGGCGGCTTGAGCGTAACCCGCTAATACCGCGAAGTTAAACAAGAACAATATGCATTTAGTGGTAAATCTTTTCATTCCCTTCCTCCTCCTAATTGTGGTGAGCGAATCTAGCGACTTTTCGATGGGTTGTTGTGCAGGCTATTCAATGGATTAAAGTGCAGGAAACATTTTAACCAAACAAAATGCTTCCCGCACTATAACAAAATACTATGGTTTTTCAATCCTTTTAACCCTGTCTTATTGACTACACAAAACATTTTGATAAATAATTAAACTGAAAAAACTTAGTAAAATCAAACCAGGTTGTAACCAGTTTCTCCGTGTTGAGTGGTGTCGAGTCCCATTTCTTCATCTTCTTCGGAAACTCGAAACCCGATGGTTTTGTCGATAACGGTCACAATCACGTAAGTAACGATGAATGAGTAAGCCGCCGAAGCCGCAATTCCTATAAGTTGAATCCAAACCTGTTTCAGATTTCCG
The DNA here is from genome assembly GCA_022567815.1 of Nitrospinota bacterium. GTDB lineage: Bacteria > Nitrospinota > Nitrospinia > Nitrospinales > VA-1 > JADFGI01. Next base: position 179 of record JADFGI010000068.1, on the reverse strand, counting down.
GCCAGGAGCCCCGTTCCGCCAACCGTGACGAACAATCCGGTGGCGAGAGCGCCCCAGGCGCCGCCAATTCCATGAATGCCGAACACGTCCAGGGAATCGTCGTAGCCCAGTTTCATTTTCATGACGACTGCCCCGTAGCAAATTACCCCGGCACCAAATCCTATGACCATGGCCCACAT
>JADFGI010000449.1 GCA_022567815.1 Nitrospinota bacterium | reverse complement strand
CCAATGTCCTAAGATTGATGTAGGATTTTGCGGTGTAATTAGAAAATCGCAAGTTCTGCTATTATGGTTAGCATTCCCCGTGCCAAAACATAACATATTGTAAAATATAGGTTTATCCTATTTAATCACCTGTTAATTTAATATGATTTGCCTAAATTTAATCTCCTTTGCAAAAAACTGACATTAATTGTAAGTTTTTCTGGAAAAAGCGCAGGATGCTTGCTGGGGAAATTTAAGCGGTTGATGATTTTAGATTAAAGGACTCGATGGGAGGGGGATGAGAAAAATGTCAAAACCTTTGAAAATTCCTGCTTTAGCCAAGGAGGGTATCGATAGGGATCAACTGGGTCTGCATTTTCTTTTCCCTGGAGAGGATATCCAGGGCTTTATAAAGGGGATCGATGCCGTCCCCAGCGACGCCTTCCAGGTGAATAAAATATGTGGCCGTGTCTTTTTCAACCCCAATATTGGAGTCCAAATTGAGAATGTTGAGACCGGCGCCTGCCAGAGAGGCGGTGACTTCCTCCATGATGCCGGGGCGGTCGGAACAATACACACTGATGCGGACATTAGGCTGGATCAGAAAATGCTGTCCTCCTTCCACCTGGTCCACATGGTTATGTAAGTCAAGGGTTTTGGCCACGGGGGTCACCATTTTTTCCAGCTCCCGGACGTTTCCCTCAAACTGGACCATCAACATGATGGTGAAATTGTTTCCCAAACGCGCCATGGATGATTCACCCAGGTTGCATCCCCCCTGGCATAGGGCCGTGCTCAACCTGGCGACGATTCCGGGCTGGTCTTTACCCACTAGAGTGAGCATATACCAATCGTTCACAGCTAAATTTCTCTTTTAAGATTAGGGAAGTTTCAACAAACTGATCATACTTAAAAAACACTGGAAATCAATTGACTTGTTTGAAAAGGACTGCGGTTGGAGCAGGGTCACTAAGTTTGGAAAGGAGGAAATAGTTAAGATGAAGGGTACGAGATAACGTTTGCTGGCCCCGCAACGCGGGGAGGAAAAGCCTGCTACGCAGGAGGGCTGACGTTCGATGGGTTACGTACCCTGTTCTCGCCGTTGCTGTAGAGAATGACGGTTCTCTGGGGCCCGTGAGCGAAGCGAGCGGAGCCTTAAACTCATCCTCCCCACGTAGTGGGGCCGTTTTCTCTCTGGCGGCTGGCCCTGCAATCGATTCATCCCGCAACGCCCCGGTTTTACCCTTGTATATTTGGAAGTTATTCGATTAATAATGCAAAGTGTGTGCCATTGAGGTTGGAGTTTTTCTGGCTGAGGGGCTAAGGAGGTTAATTGTTTTTAAATAAAAGGGTTGGCCGTTTCTTGCGTCCAGAGGGGTATTGGATGCGAGGAAAGTATAAGGCTTCTATTGTTGTTTTTTTTGACGGTTCGACTGCCAAAAATTGTTAGTTTTCCCCTTTTAGTCAAAATTCAGTTTAATAAAATTTCTGGTTTTTCCTGGTCTTGAAAACTTGAATCAAGTGTGTAATCTAGCCGATTTATTTGTTAAGGTTAAGGGGGCCTCGAAATTAAAGCCCTTTTTACAGGTATCTTGCGCTTAAACTTTATGGAACCAACGCATGCATAGCTCACGTATTTTTGGAGTAACCTGCTTCACTCTTCTGTTGGCCGGTATTTGCTTCAATTCATTTTCCGCGTTTGGGCAGGATGAATTTGATGTGCCGGGCGAAAACGCCAAGAAAAATTTCACCAGAGAAATATTTACCCTGTCCCGGCAAGGGGATTATCCGCAAGCGATCCGATTGGCCGAGCAGGAGGTCGCGAAGCGCGAAAAAACCTACGGTCTGGAAGATCCCTATGTTGCGAAGGCCATTCAAACCCTGGCGACGCTTCATCTTCAAGTTGGCAATTATGCCAAGGCGGAACCTCTTTTACAAAGAACGTTTGATATCAGAAAAAACGCCCTGGGAGAAGATCATCTGGACTATGCAGAAACGCTGAACAGCATGGGCCAGCTATATTACCAACTGGGAAAATATAAGCAGGTGGAATCGCTTTACAAACGAGCCAGAACGATCAGGGAAAAGGAACTGGGTAAATTTCATCCCAAAGTGGCGGGCGTTCTCAACAACCTTGCCGAGTTGTATCGCAAAACCGGGCGCTATTCCAAAGCAGAGCCTCTGTATCAACGGTCCCTGGAAATTTGGGAGGAAAAATTTGGTCCCGACCACCCCTCAGTCGCCAATGTATTGAACAATATGGCCCTGTTTTATTATCAAACCGGCGATTTTTATAAAGTGGAGTCTTTATACCAAAGGTCGTTGAGTATCTATGAAAATTCCCTGGGGGAGTATCATCCCAATGTGGCAAACTCGCTCA
>JADFGI010000067.1:505-11054 GCA_022567815.1 Nitrospinota bacterium | reverse complement strand
CTTGTATGAGAAAACTAATTACCATTATAAATACGATGATCAAAAATAATACTCTTTGGAATGAAAATCTGCAATTTTCAACTTGACTCCAAAGACAGTTGCTAACCCCCTTTAAAAAGGGGGGATCGGTTTCTCCCCCTTCTACGAAGGGGGCCGGGGGGATTTATACACTTCCAACTTCAACGAGGATGACGGTATTTTTGCAAAGCTCTCTATCCGAAGGGATAATAAATCGATGATTCTGGCGGCTGATATTGGCGGAACCAAGGTCAACCTGGCGTTGTTCCGGCAAAAAGATAACCATCTCGAGTTGGTGGATTCAGCCAAGTTTGAAAGCCGGAAATATTCCGGGTTGGAAGAAATCCTGGATGAATTTTGCCAGGCGAAACACCCCGAACTGGAGCGGGCTGGTTTTGGCATCGCCGGGCCCGTAAAAGACGGCAAGTGCAATGTCACCAACCTGCCTTGGGTGGTCGATATTGAAAGTTTAAAAAAGCGCTTGGGATTGGAATCGGTTTGGCTGATTAACGACCTGGCCGCGATGGCCTGCGCCGTCCCTTTTTTGCCGGACACCGAACTGGATGTGTTGCAGGAAGGGGAATTGGAAGAGGGCGGTCGAATTGCCGTTTTAGCGGCAGGGACCGGGCTTGGTGAGGCGTTCCTTCTTCCCGATCAAAGCGGGCGATACTTGATTTTGGATTCGGAAGGGGGACACTGCGATTTTTCTCCCCGAACGAAATTGGAAATCGAACTGCTCCTGTTCCTGACCGAAAAATTTGGCCGGACCAGTATTGAGCGCGTCCTTTCAGGGCCTGGGTTGTATAATATCTACCAGTTTCTGACGGAACACCATTCGTTTGAGGAACCGTCGTGGTTGACTCAGGAATTGCAGGAGAACGATCCCGGCGTGGTCATTACCAAACATGGCCTTGAGAGAAAATCGCCTGTCTGTGAAAAAGCTTTGGAAATGTTCGTGTCCCTCTATGGCGCCATCGCCGGTAACCTGGCGCTCCAGCTCCTGACCCGTGGCGGCCTCTATATTGGCGGTGGCATCGCGCCAAAAATCCTTCCCCTGATAAAAAGCGGACTGTTTATGGAATCGTTCTATTCCAAAGGACGGTTCAAACCTTTCATGCGCGAAATTCCCGTTAAAGTTATTCTGAACGACAAAGCCTCGCTTATCGGGATGGCTCATTATGCGCTGGGGGATAAATTCGCTCGTTGATGTCCCAATTAAGAAGCGGTATGATATCCGGCTTGTGACCCGCCCCTTACAGGGGAGGAAAGTTTAAGGCTCCGCTCGCTATGCTCACGAGCCCCAAAAAAACTAGAAATCCATAGTCCGGCGTGAGCAATTTCCCCCTCGCGGGAGCGAGCGCTATGCTCACGAGCCCCAAGCCAGGAAATAGCGATATGACTTTATGTTTTTCCAGAAAGAGGATCAATGGACGGTAAGGTAAAGAAAATTGTTTTGGCGTATTCCGGTGGATTGGATACCTCGGTAATCATCCAATGGCTCAAAGAACAGTATGATTGCGAAATCATCGCATTTTGCGCCGATGTGGGGCAGGGGGAGGAATTGGAACCGGTGCGTGAAAAAGCATTGGCGACAGGAGCCTCCAAGGTTTACATCGAAGATTTGCAGGAAGAATTTGCCAAGGATTTCCTGTTTCCCATGCTGAGGGCCAACGCCTATTATGAAAACAACTACCTGTTGGGAACCGCCATCGCCCGCCCCCTGATCGCTAAAGAGCAAATCAGAATCGCCCTCAAGGAAGGCGCGGATGGAGTGTGTCATGGGTGCACCGGAAAAGGCAACGACCAGATTCGCTTTGAACTGGCCTACCAGACGCTGAATCCCCATATCAAAATCATCGCTCCCTGGCGGCATTGGGACCTCACCTCCCGGTCGGCCCTAATGGATTACGCAAAGACTCACGGCATTCCCGTCCCGGTCACCAAGGCCAAGCCTTATAGCATCGACCGTAATCTGTTCCACATCAGTTTCGAGGGCGGGGTGCTGGAAGATCCCTGGTACACACCGGATGAAGACATGTTCCAGTTGAGTGTTGCGCCGGAAAATGCGCCGGACAAACCCACCACCATCGAAATTGATTACGAAGCGGGCGACCCGGTGGCGGTCAACGGGGAACGCATGAGCCCGGCCCGTCTTCTGACCCGTCTCAATGAATTTGGGGGACGAAATGGCATCGGGCGGATCGATATTGTCGAAAACCGGTTCGTCGGCATGAAATCGCGAGGAGTCTATGAAACGCCGGGAGGCACCATCCTGCACGTCGCCCACAAGGCTGTTGAGTCGCTGACCGTGGACCGGGAAATCATGTATCTTCGGGACACGATGATTCCCGACTATGCAAAGGCCATCTACAATGGATTCTGGTATTCGCCCGAACGTGAATTGATGCAGAAGACTATCGACGAGAGCCAGAAAAATGTTTACGGAACGGCAAGACTGAAACTGTACAAGGGGAGTTGTATTGTCACGGGAAGGAAGGCCGTTAAATCGCTTTACGATGAAAAAATCGCCACCTTTGAAGAAGATGATGGTTATCGTCAGGATGATGCCGAAGGATTCATCCGCCTCAACGCCCTGCGATTGAAAATTTATTCCGCCACATATGGTAAAAAATAAAGTGCAAGGTTATAGTAACTTTCACGCCTTAATTTCCCCCGCACTTGATTTGTTGTTTTATTCAGAGTAGATTTTATTGGTGCCCTGCTACGCGGGCCAGCGTAGCGCTGGACCAAATATTCGGCACGAAGCAGGATTCAGTCAGCCATATATCCAACGTACGTTAACGCTGGGTCCAGCGTCACGCTGGCGTGGGGAGGAGATGCGGGGCAGACGTTCGCTATGCTCACGATCCCCAAGCCAGGAAATGTTGTACCACGTAAGCAAACTCCCCCTCGCGGGAGCGAGCGTCACGCGGGTCAATTTTTAGAGATTCCCTGAATAATGAATTCGATTCTTGTCGTAGATGATGAAAAGAGTTTACGCGATTTCCTCACCATCATGCTGGAGAATGAAGGATACGCGGTTGAGACAGCCAGCAGTGGGGAAAAAGCCGTCAAGTTGATCCTGGAAAAGGAGTTTGATCTGGTGCTAACCGATTTCAGGATGAAAAAGGCAAACGGCATCGAAGTCCTGGAAGCGGTCAAGAAGCACAATCCCATCACCCCAGTGGTGCTGATGACGGCTTACGCCTCTGCCGAAACTGCGGTCGAAGCCATGAAGAAGGGGGCTTACGATTATATATCCAAGCCCTTTAATGTTGAAGACCTTCAACTCACGGTCAAAAATGCCATCGAGAAAAAGACGCTTGCCGATCAAAATCATTACCTGAAATCAGCGCTGAAAGACAAGTTTGGATTTGACAATTTTATTGGCACTAGTCTCGCCATGCAAAAAATTTTCAGATTGATAGAAAAAGTGGCCGACAGCAACGCCACGATTTTGATAGGAGGCGAGAGCGGCACGGGAAAAGAACTCGTCGCCAAGGCCATTCACTTTAACGGAGCCAGAAAAAATTACCGTTTTGTTTCCATAAACTGTGGCGCGGTTCCTGAGAATCTACTGGAAAGCGAATTGTTCGGCTATGAAAAAGGCGCTTTCACGGGAGCCGACTCCTCCAAAGTCGGGCTGATGGAAATTGCCAATAAGGGCACATTTTTTCTGGATGAAGTGGGCGAAGCTCCGCTCAGCATTCAGGTTAAATTGCTCCGGGTTCTGCAGGAAAGGGAAATAACCCGCGTGGGAGGAAACAAAACTATAAGCATCGATTTGAGAATTGTTGCCGCCTCCAATAAGGACTTAGCCAAAGCAGTCAATAATAAAACCTTTCGCGAAGACCTGTATTATAGGCTGAACGTTATCCCTGTTGAACTTCCTCCCTTGCGCGCGAGAGTTGAAGACATCCCTTTACTGATAAAACATTTTATTAATAAATATAATGAAGATCGCCAGGGGGAAAACAAAATTCAGGGGATTCATCCTGACGCCATAAGATTGATGGAACAATATTCATGGCCTGGCAATGTCCGGGAACTGGAAAATGTGATCGAACGGGCGGTTGTTTTAGAGGTGGGTGATACCATTCAAATTTCCAGTTTGCCTGATGGAATTTCCGGCGATGCAGAACCATCTTCAGAGATGACGTTGCCATCGAGTGATCAACCGGTCGATTTGGAGAAAACCCTGGATCAGATCGAAAAGAAAATGATCCGAGGCGCTTTGGACCAGTCGAATGGAATCATCAATAAAGCCGCCAAACAGCTTAATTTGAGTTTTCGGTCCATGAGGTACCGCATTCAAAAACACAAACTCAAGGGAAAGGAAGAAACGGACAATTGATCCTGGCCTTTTGTTTTACCCTCGCCCCGCTTTTGATGGATGGCAACTTCTTGAAAAGCTCACCTCTATTTACTGCCGTGATGAATGATCGAAACCAACAAAAAAATATTTTTTCATTCCCACCAGTGGGTTTCATACCCCGTGGCTTGCCACGGCTTTTAAATGAAAACCCTTGTAGATATCCCGTCTGTTTGCGGCGGGGTCGTTCACTCAGGAAAACTTTATTCAGCCTGTTGTTGACAGGCCTGTGCTTGACGGGTATGCCCCATCTCCTTTTGGCGGACCCTCTGGAGGGCAAGCCCATTTTGACCGATCCTTTTCGGCAGGCCGAGTACTATTTTCATGCCGGGGATTTTGAAAAAGCCCGTCCGCTTTATCAGGAATATTTTAACAGCCATCCTCAGGGAGTGAGGGCCGACAGGATCTTGTACAGGTTGGGGCAATTGGATCAGGTGAATCGATCCTTTGCCACGGCTCTCAGGTATTACCGGATTTTGATAGAAAAATTTCCCGGAAGTTCCCAGATGGATCGTGTGCGTTTCCTGATGGGGGAGTGTCATTATGAGTTAGGGCAGTATTCTGAGGCAGAAGGATTTTTTCGCAAGGTGGCGGGAACACACCCGGACATCAAAATGCGATGGAAGTCCCTATTCTATTTGGGAAAGATAGATGAAAAGAGATTTGATTATACCAACGCCTTGGAAAAGCTGGTGCGCGTTTACGATCAAAATGAAAATCATGAAATTAAAAACTTTGCTTTGGGGAGTGTCGGGAAAATAATTAATGAGAAACTTTCCGAAGATACTCTCCTTTCTTTAATCCGAAAATATCAAAGCGGATTTCCTGCCGACCTTTTGCTCCTGAAACTGATTTCAATTTACCGGAACCAGAGGGACATCCCTAATTTTCAAGTGATGTCTACCGATTTTACCTCCCGGTTTCCCGATCATCCTGAAAGACAAAAAATCGAGAAACAATTAAAATCCATCGAAAAAAATACTGAGGGAAAAGTTCGGGTGGGAGTGGTTTTGCCTTTGACGGGAAAGCACTCCGTGACCGGTCAGCAGGTGTTGCAGGGAATCCAACTGGCTCTCAATCAACTGGGTTTTTCGGCCAAGGAAAAAGTGGAACTGGTCGTCAAGGATTCCTCGGCGGGGCCACCGTTAGTCGACATCATTGAAGATTTGGCGGGGGATCCATATATGGCAGGCATCATCGGTCCGGTTTTAAGCGGCCAAATCAAGGAAATCGTTCCGATTATTGACAGGTTTCAAATTCCGGTGTTCACGCCGACCGCTTCTTCGGAGGGGCTTCCTGAATTGAGTCCTTATATATTCAGAAACGCGCTCACCCGGCAAATCCAGGCCAGATTTCTGGCACAGTACGCGATCAATCAGTTGAACCTTCGCCGATTTGCCATTCTTTATCCCGTGGAAAACTACGGCATTGAATTTCGCAAGCTTTTCAAGAGAGAGGTTGAAGCCCTGGGTGGCGAGGTGGTCACCACCGTGGCCTACGACCGTAAGCAAACCGATTTCCGCGCGCAAATTTTGGAATTGGGAGGCATTCCCGATAAACAGCTGAAAAAACTGGCCAGGGAAAATCTTTTGAATGGGGGCGCCTATGGAGGATTCGAAGGCGGAAAGGAAAAATTATCGCAACCTGTTGTGGACATGGGACATTGGAATAATGACGATATTGAAAATTTTAAAACCTCGTTGGAATTGAGTTACGACGCTATTTTCATTCCGGGATTTTATGACAAAGTGGGCCTCATTATTCCTCAACTGGTTTTCTATAATATCGACGACGTGATTCTTTTGGGAGCCAATGGCTGGAACTCTCCCAAGCTGGTCGAAAATGCCGGTAAATATATTAAGGAAGGATTTTTTGTGGACGGCTTTTTTGCCGATTCCAGCCGCCTGGGAGTGCAAAAGTTCGTGCAGGCTTTTAAAACGACTTTTGGAAAGGAACCGACCCTGCATTCTGCGCAAGCCTATGACAGCGCAAATATTATGATTCAAGGTATCCTGGAGGGCGCGGACAACCGCAGAAAGGTTAAAGAACGCCTGGATGGGGTAAAAAATTATCCTGGAATTTCAGGGACGACCACGCTTCTTCCTACGGGCGATTCTGAAAAGCGATTATTTACTTTGCGGATCAAAAACCGGAAAGTCCAGCAAATGAATTGAACGCCTGAAACTCCTTTAGACCAGGAGAGTCCGCAATGGGACCCATTCTGTTTCCTGCATTTTCGGTTACGGTTAGAAGGTGTTATATTCTGCAGGCTCAATATTTGCCAGGCCGGATTCCAGTTCGTCGTCATTGACCTCTTCATCAAAATTTTCTATGAAAACCTCGAACCGGGAACCCGGTGCCGCGAAATTGGCTTTGTCTCCCGTTTCCGGGTTGATCTTTGTAAAAACGACATCCCGGGGAATCGGGAAGTTTAGTTTGGGAGTGTCGCGAAGCACATACTTCATATACTGCAGCCAGATGGGGATGGCCGCCCGTGATCCGGTTTCGTTGACTCCCAGGGGTTCGTAGTTGTCTTTTCCCACCCAAACGCCGGTTACGATTTCCGGTGAGAAGCCGATGAACCATGCGTCTATATTATTGTTTGTGGTCCCGGTTTTTGCCGCGATGGGCCGATTCAGAACCTTGACCTTTTTTGCCGTGCCGTTTTGCACCACGCTTTGCATCAAGCTGGTGATCGTGTAAGCCAGACCGCTGGAAATGGGATTGCTGACCTGGGGTTGCGCGGCGTAAAGCAATTCGCCCTTTCTGTTTTCGATCAGGCGCACAGCGGTGGGAGAAATTCTCTCCCCCTGGTTGGCAAATGAAGAGTAGGCGGAGGTGAGATCCAGAAGGGTCACTCCCGACGACCCCAGGGCAATGGATAAATTGTTGGCAATGGGGGAACTGATGCCAAGATCCCGTGCCATCTGGATGGCCCGGCCCACACCGATTTTCTGAAGAAGTTTTACGGTTACGATATTCCGCGAGTGGGTCAATGCCGTTCTAAGAGAAGTGGGACCGTAGAATTTTTTTTCAAAATTGACGGGTTTCCATTGATCGAAGGCATTCACTTTCTCTTTGAAAATGATCGGGGAATCGATAACGATGTTCGCCGGGGTAAATCCTTCCTTGATGGCGGAAGCATAAATGATCGGCTTGAAAGCCGAGCCCGGTTGCCGGATGGCTTGAACCGTTCGATTGAACTGACTTTTGGAAAAATTATAACCGCCCACCATCGCCTTGATATGGCCCGTTCCCGTTTCCAGGCTGATGAGGCCAGCCTCCACGGCTGGTTCCTGTTCCAGGCCCAGGGACCATCTCATGTCCTCTTCCCTCGGTCCCAGGACTTTTACAAGGATCAGGTCTCCAGCCGACAAAGCCTTTTTTGCGCTGGCTATTTTGGCCCATCTCCCATCTACCCGGATATTGGGTTTTCTCGCCCAGTCCATATCTTTGAGTTCGATGATGCCTTCGTCTATTCCCAATCCCACAAGAACATCATCGTCCGTGACTTCAAGAACCAAACCTTTGAGGATGGCGTCTTGTTCAGGGCCGGCGTCTTCATCTTCCTGGAAGCCGTTGAGTTCGCGGAGAGTGGCTTGGATGACTAAAGGATTATCGGATAAATCTACTGTTCCCAATGGGCCTCGATAGCCATAGCGTTTGTCGGCTATCAACAGGTTTTCTCGAACGGCTTGTTGGGCCATTTGCTGGTAATCAATATTCAAGGTCGTATAAACCCCTAATCCAGCCCGGTAGATTTTTTTACTTCCATAGGTCTTTTGAAGAAACTGACGGATGTATTCCACGAAATAAGGGGCCCTGTTGAGCATGCCGGTGATCTCGCCCAGATTGAAATCCGCTTTCTGGCCTTCTTCAGCCCGCGCCTGGGTGATGAATCCCAGGGTAGCCATTCTTCTAAGAGCGTGGTTTCGCCTTTTTTTAGCCCGTTCGGGATATCGGTAAGGAGTATAATTATTGGGTGCCTTGGGAAGACTGGCAAGCAGGGCGCATTCTTCAATGGTAAGGTCCCCAGCCGATTTGCCAAAATAAGTCCGGGAGGCGGCCTCGACGCCATAACTTCCGTGACCGTAATAAATCTGGTTGAGGTACATCTCGAGAATTTCATCCTTGGAAAAGATCAGTTCCAAACGAATGGCCAGGATAGCTTCTTTTATTTTTCGGGTGAGGGTTCGGTCACGGGTAAGGAATAGTGTTTTGGACAACTGTTGAGTGATGGTGCTTCCTCCTTCAACAATTTTTCCGGCCTTTAGGTTAGTGAAAAATGCCCGAATGATTGCCTTGGGATCGATCCCGAAGTGAAAATAAAAATAGGAGTCTTCGACGGCAAGCGTCGCCTGTTTTAATCGAAGGGGAATTTTATCTATCGAAATAATTATTCTTTTTTCGATGTAAAATTCCGCGATCAATTCATCATTATCTGAAAATAGCTTGGTGATGGTGCTGGGCTGGTATTCCTTCATTATACGGACATCGGGTAGATCTTTCGAGTACTTAAAATAAAGGATGGCCGCTCCGAGGGAGGAAACCATGAGACCGGTCAGGGTTAGGAGTAAACAGCTTATAAAAAAAATTCTCCAGGGAGATTGCCGCTTTTTTTTAGAGGCTTTTTTAACCGGGCGCTGGTTTTTAAATATTTTTTTCATGATGCGGAATAGTGAAATTTAGCAGGTTGCTGAAAAAGAAAAACTCCGGCAACTAGGGTTTTCCGGGGCTCGCGAACGTAGTGTACCCATGCTACCCCTTCGGGGCATGAAAGCTAATGAAAAGGATATAACAGGGGCATGAAGGCAACGGTCGAATATCACATACCTCTTGTATGTATTCAGGGCCTCGCGTAGCGTCAGGCTCAAGGTTGGGGGGTCAGGCTCACTTTTCCTCCCGCGTAGCGGGCATGTGGCGGCCTTCTTCCAAATCAATGAGGTCGACCCATGTCACGATATCTTTTCGTGACGAATCAATATTGTCCCGCAATTCGTAAAAACGTTTCCAGCGGTCCTCGCTGTCGGGCTTGCGTTCCAGAATTTTCCGGTTGATGGATTCCATATCATCCGGTGGACTGGAGCCGCTTTTTTTTTCGACCCATCGGGTAAGTTGTTCTTCGTTTTGTGAATGCACCAGACGGATCCATTCCTCTGCATCTATCTGAAGAAAGTCTAAAATAATTTTGTCCAGGGGACAGGGATAAATATACTCTCCCAAAGTATTTAGTTTGCTTGCAAGGGCTTTGTCGATCATCCGGGGGAGGTGAACGAGACCGCTCATTTTATCCCTGGGACTGCGCGGAAATGTCTTGCTTAGATCCATGTGTCAATACTTTTAAATTGATGCGCTGTGAAGGATTCAGTTCGGGATGGAGAAAACAAAAAAGATCAGTCCAATCGGACACGGCTCACACGGGTAAGAGTTTTTGAAGTTTTTATGGCGCGAGCGCCTTCAGGTCCGATCCGATTCCTGAAAAGATCCAGAGTAGTGAGTTTGCTCAGGTGTTCAGAATCTGCAATGAATTTTGCCCCTTCTTCTCCAATGCGGTTGAACTTTAAAATGAGTTGGTCTAATGGGGCAAAATTTCTGCATGCCGCCAAGGCCCTGGCGCCTTCCGCGGTTATATTATTGGATTTCAGGTTCAGCACTTTTAACCGGGTCAGGAAAGGGGATTCGCAAAGGGCCGCGACGCCATCATCGCCGATTTCATTTTCTCCCAACTCCAGATTCACCACATTGGCCAGAACTTCCATCCTTGCAAGTTTTTTAGCACCCTCACTGCCGATTTTTCTGTTTTCCAGATTCAGGGTAGAGTCATCTATGAGGTTTTTTTGGACGAGTTCTTCGATTTCCATCTAGGGACCGGGCTAAGTTAAAACAGGCGCTTCATAAAAACTTGCGAAGGCTTTTCGATTTTTAGTATATTAAACCCAATCGAATTTGGGGTCAATTTTTTAAAAGAAATTTTGTAACGGAATTAAATGCGGCAAGATCTGATCGGATTATATAGTAAGGCGAATTACATGAAACCCGAAAAGGTCTAAATTGCAAACCGCGTTCATTTTCAAGCCTGTGAATCAGTTGTTTTTCCAGTTTGTTATATCCTGGATTTCTGCCCGAATTGCTGAAAATTAGGGTTTGCAAAAAATAGCT
>JADFGI010000067.1:0-495 GCA_022567815.1 Nitrospinota bacterium | reverse complement strand
CCGTTTGGTTAGTCCTTTAAGTTAATTATGAGTCTAATGTCATGCGGCTGGCTCATTTAAAAGGCTTTTGACGAAAAATATGCGGTAAATTAGTTCGATCAATTAACCACACGGGACACTAGTTACTGCCCGAATGTCCGAAAAATATGGTTTTCAAAAAATGGTTGCAAGAAATGGCTGAAATGATAAGTTAATAAACATAGATCAATTTAGTTGGGGGGTAAACTCAAACCACTATTGGGGAGTTAATAGTTATGAAAAAAGTACTGATGGTTTTTATCGCGCTCACATTGTTTCTGGTTCCCTTAACCGCAATCGCCGGTGAAGGTCCGATGAAATTGGCTGCCGGAGCCAATGCGGAAGTCAACAAGCATAATGAAGAAGGTATCGCGGAATGGGATAAGGAGGACTATGCGGCGGCCCTTATGCATTTCTCTGCTGCATCAAAGATCGATCACGGTATTGGTGAGACCCATTTCAATGAAGCCATTTGTC
>JADFGI010000448.1 GCA_022567815.1 Nitrospinota bacterium | reverse complement strand
TTGAAGGATCACTTTATCCTTCCCGTTCCCGCCCAGCAACGAACCGGAGAAAGCTGGTATCAAGGAACGGCGGACGCCATATATCAAAACATCAACCTCATCGAAGGTCATGGCTACGACCTGGTCGCCGTGTTTGGAGCGGACCATATTTATCGAATGGATATTCGTCAAATGATCGATTTTCACATACAAAATAATGCTGATATGACGGTATCCGCCCTTCCCGTTAGTGTTGATGATGCCACGGATTTCGGCGTCATTCAGGTGGACACCGGCCAACGCATCATCGGTTTTCAGGAAAAACCCGCGCAACCCAAATCCATTCCAGGCCGACCCGAAGAAGCCTATGCCTCCATGGGGAACTACATTTTCAACACAGATTTTATGGTAAACGCCCTGTATGAAGACGCCGCCGATGAAAATTCTTCCCACGATTTTGGCAAGGACATCCTGCCCAAGGTTTATCCTGAAGACCGGGTGTTTGCTTACGACTTTCGTACCAACATCATTCCAGGAAGTTCCAGCCAGGAACTGGGTGCATGGAGAGACGTCGGAACCATTAAAGCCTTTTGGGAAGCGAATATGGATTTGAGAAATGTCAAACCCATGTTCAATCTATACAATAACCGCTGGCCTATCAGGACCACCCTGTATGAAGGCCCCCCGGCAAAATTCGTTTTCAACGAAGATGGCCGTCGCGGACAGGCTGTCAACAGTATCGTTGCGGAAGGAAGCATCATCAGCGGAGGCATTGTTCAAGACTCCGTTATCGGCAGGGATGTCCTCATCGACAGCGGTGCGGCGATTATCAATTCATTGATTATGGACAGAGTCAAGGTGGGCAAGAATTGCAAAATCAACATGGCCATTATTGATAAAGACGTGGATATCCCCGAAGGCCTCAGCATCGGATATAATCTGGACGATGATAAAAAACGGTTCTTCGTCGATGAAGAATCCAACATTATTGTTATTCCCAAAGACTATAAATTTGACTGACCGCATTTTTCGCTTAAGACCCAATCTGATAAATACGCCCTTAAGCATTCTCAGCGCTGGAAAAGTTTTTTCCGGGAAACCACTCTAAAAACGGCCAACCTGTGAACCGAATCGTTACCGGACTCGATATCCTTCTCGCCGACCCCGAACGATATCTGCATGGGCAATCCATTGGGCTGGCGGTAAACCAGACCAGCGTGGCGGGAGACCATCGGCACTCCATAGCCCATTTCAAAACCCATCGCTGGTTCAAATTGAAGAAGATCTTTGCCCCGGAACACGGGCTTTACGGAATCGACCAGGACATGGTGAAAGTGAACGACAACCATGATCCCTGCTCGGGCCTTAATGTATTGAGCCTTTACGGAGATGTGGCGGAATCGCTATCCCCAAATCCGGAACAACTTGCCGACATCGACAATCTGGTGTTTGATATCCAGGACGTAGGCTCCCGCTATTACACCTTCATCTATACATTGGCCAACTGCATGGAAGTGTGCCGGGAAGCCGGGGTGCGGATGATTGTCTGCGACCGCCCGAATCCCATCAACGGAATCGCCATGGAAGGAAACCTGGTGGGAGAAAACTGGAGGTCCTTTGTCGGCCAATATCCCATTGCCAACCGGCACGGCATGACCGTGGGCGAACTGGCGAAAATGTTCAACACCACCTTTGGAATTGCCTGCGATTTAACCGTTGTCCCCATGCGGGGCTGGAAGCGCTCCATGTGGCATGACCAGACGGGAATCCCCTGGATTCCCACGTCCCCGAACATGCCCACCTTGGAAACCGCAACAGTGTATCCCGGAATGTGCCTCATCGAGGGCACTAAACTTTCAGAAGGACGGGGGACCACATTACCCTTTGAGCTGGTGGGAGCGCCTTTCATCGACGCGCATGCACTTGCGGGTCAATTGAAAAAGGAAAAACTGCCGGGAGTCATTTTTCGCCCTCAATATTTCAAGCCCATGTTTCATAAATGGCAACGCGAGAGTTGCGGTGGAGTCCAACTCCATGTCACCGACCGCAACCAGTTCAAACCCCTGCTCACCGGAATCGCCGTCATCAGGGTAATCCAACAGCTTTACCCCCAGCAATTCGCCTGGAGAACAGAACCCTACGAGTTTGTCAAAGACCGCCTCGCCATCGACATCCTGTACGGCAATTCAGATCTCAGGGAAAATTTCCTTAAAAACGGCGCCACCCTGGAAACCATCGAAAACTCGTGGAATGAAGAACTGGAAGAATTCAGGAAACTCCGTCAAGAGTTTCTTATGTATTAGAGCGTGTCGTCGAATTATTTTAAACCACAGGATGATTGATCTGATATGGGGAGATCATTTAATCGTCGTTGCGAGCCCTT
>JADFGI010000447.1 GCA_022567815.1 Nitrospinota bacterium | reverse complement strand
TTTACACCAAGGGATCGGGATTTAAGTGAATCCCTTGTACAGAATTTCAGTGTACGTCGAACGACGGTGATGCCTGGTGTCATCTTTCAAGCGTTACATAATCCTGATGGGATTGCTGAACAAGATTCTGTAATATACGTTACGGTCGATGCAAGCCCACCGCAAGCTGATTTGCCCTTGCCGTTTGTTTTACCGGATACAATGGAAATCCGTATCAATGTCAAGGGTGATCCGGATCCTGATAATGTCCTTTTCGAATTTCGTGAGGCGATTGATGACAGCGGAAATCCGATAGAGGTCATGACCAATATCGATCTAACAAGAATCCTCGAAGGGAAAACTTTCCCTGTCATAATTGAGGTTCGAGTACGTTCTTTGAGGGCGGGAGGTTATACACCTGGTTTTTACTCTGGCCCTCAAGAATTGGTGATAACTGGTTTTGGATCTCTACTCCCTGTCCCTGTGTATCAATTATCAAATATTGCCGAGGATCGAGTTGTTGAAATTCAAATCGATTCGTTTGATACGTTCAGTCAAGAGGGAGAAATCGAACCCACGGATTATGAGATTCGTCTTCGATCCGTGACCTTTCCCGGATTTTCAGGCTCTCTCATTTGCCGTGTGTTGCTTTTTCTCCTGCCTGTGAATAGCGGACCCTGCCTTGAATCAGGCACTTTCCGACCGGGACCGCCGAGCATGACGGATGCCAGCCAGTGGCCCCGGTTGCGGATTTCTGGTTTCCTTATCACGAATCCGAATACCTCCCCGTTGTTGGGTCGTACATTAATTTTGCAAGCCCAATTTGCCCGATTTCCTTGAATCGTATTTTTTGGACATGGACCTGCACTTCACGGCTATGCGGTGCTGAAAGGTCGCGCCAAACAGTTAGGCAGTTATCAGCCTTGTTTCTCCAATTTGCGGAACCTGAAACGCTATACGGGTTCGGGACCGGGTATTTCCCGTCTTCGCCCTTTGGCAATTTTGTTGGATGAGCTACCAAAAAAACATGGACTTCATGAGTCCTGGCAAACCGCCGAACCTTGGTCAATGATTGGCTGATATACTCCGTTTCCGAAAGGTTTGAAGGCCGACTGTGGTCCAGCTCATTCCAGGGATCGATCACCAGGCCCTTGATGCCTTTCCGAAAAACCAAAGCCTTGGCAAGCCGCAGAACCCCGTCCACGGTCAAATCTTTTTCATCCGGTAAAATGAATGAGAAATGTTCGTCCAGCCAACCCAGACCTTCCAACAATTCGGCTGAATTCATCCGTTGCGTTGGCCCTGGCCTGAATGGTTTTCTGATTCGCTTCTCAAGTAATTTCGCCGCATGGCGTTCCAGCGGTTGATTTTCAGGACTGCATATCCCAAACCTCCAATCCTCACTTTCGGCCAGGTTGACCAGCATGGCATCAAGGAATTCTGATTTGCCATGCGAAGGAATTCCGGTTATCAGCGTCCATTCACCGGGTCGAACTGAATACAGGTTTTCAAGACTTACCCAGCCCACCCTTGCGCCGCCTTCCGCTCCGTTATCGAACAGGTTGATGACGTTTTCGACAATATCCCGAACCTCGAAAATTCCCTTAATGGGACAGGGTTTTGCTTTTTCGATGCACTCTTTTAATTTTTCCGCCCCGTGTTTTACCAGCACGTCATTTGCGTCTTTGCACCCGTCCGGCCAGGAAACGAGTTTGCATTTTTCAGAACCAAGTCGCCGGGTAAGTTCGCCTTCAAGATTTTTTCCAGGACCGTCATTGTCCAAGGCTAAAATGTGAATCTTGATCGGCTCTAATCTGTCCTCACAGTTTTGCAAAAAATCCAGTTTGTCCGCCGCTCCATTGGGAACCGAAACAGAACTCTTTTTCCCTACAACCTGCGCAGAAAGAAAATCCATTTCTCCCTCAAACCAACACAAATCATCCCCCTGGATGTTGTCATAGCCGTACAAGGTCCGCTCCGCATCCTTGACCATTTTGAAATTTTTAGACCCGTCCCGGAACTTGACGTTGACCACCACGCCGTCTTTGAAGTACGGGAAGCGAATACAATTTTCTTCCCGCTCGGTTTGTGGCATCCATTCAGGACCATCGGTGATTTGATTGCGCTCCAAAACTTCATCCGTGATACCTCGCTCATGAAGCCAAGCTCTGGATTTTTCCGACAATCCGCATGAACTTGAGTATTCTGGCTTTGTGACAGTTTTCGATTTGGACGTGAATCTTTGACCGTCACCGTGATGACCGTTGCCGTTTTTCAATCCGCCGCTCCATTCGCAATGATGGCAATACCAGGTTTTCTTATCGAGATTCACCGCAAGGCAGGGGTCTGTTTTTTTCTTCCTGGTGTGACTGCATTCAGGACAG
>JADFGI010000066.1 GCA_022567815.1 Nitrospinota bacterium | reverse complement strand
ATCACCGTCCATCTTAGGGAGGACCGCAGGCATATTCAGGATCATGATGTGGAGAGAATTCGCCTGGCCATCAAAACCCGGCTGAACCTGGAAATGGCGCCCGTCGAAGAAATGGTCGGAATTGCCCTTCAGATCCGGCCCTATCAGGTATCGCTGGTTCCAGAAAAGCGGCAGGAAATCACCACCGAAGGCGGATTGGATGTCTGTTCGAAGATGGAAACCCTCATTCAAATTAAAGAAAGGCTCACGGCCAGCGGAATATTATTCAGTTTGTTTGTCGATCCAGATCCCGGGCAAATCGAGGCCGCGGGGCGGGTTGGTGCGGACAGCGTCGAAATAAACACCGGTGGTTATTCCGAATTAAAAATTGAGGAGGATATCGAGGAGGCTCTTGTTAAAATTAGCCAATGCGCAAATCAGGCTGCCGGATTGGGATTGCGGGTATTTGCAGGCCACGGATTGACCAATGATAATGTTCAGGCGATTGCCGCCATTGCAGAAATCGAGGAATTGAATATTGGCCACCATATTGTCGCCAGGGCGGTGTTTTGTGGAATGGAGAAGGCCGTCAAAGAAATGATCCATTCAATAAAAAAAGTTTCCTCGCATAAAATCCATCAAACTTAATATTTATATAAGTTTGATGGATTTGGCAGGAAAATTGGAATTGGCATTAAAATTGCGTTATATTTCCCCGATATAGATTTGCCAACTAATTGACACAGAATGGGTAGATGGTTATGAGTCGAAAAGATTCCAAACTACAGGATGAAAATATCGCGGTCAGAGAAAAAGGTTTGATCGTTGCCCGTGAATTTGACCGAGTAGTGCACACGTTTAACAAGGTTTTGAAATACAAGGAAAATTGTGCGAAAAGCCTGGAAGCCGATCTTCAGGAGCTGATAAAAAGTTTACAGGAAAATTTGGATGACCAGAATGCTCTTAAACGTAATTTTGAAATTTTTGATAACAACAGCGAAAAAATCATATTAAATCTCCAGCATTTGGAGGGTGAAGAGAGAACTCATGTGGTTCGGTATGAACGTCTGTTAAGAGGCATTGGAATCGAGGGTGAAAACCCTGAATCGGAAAATTCACCTGCACCCGACGTTATCCGGGCCAATGATGAAGCCGACCACGAGAATTTGGAAAAATTAAGGACTCGCAGGGAAAGTTTTCTTGAATATTTAAACCTGGAATTTAAAAATTTGGACGAGAAGCTAGGGTCAATTGAAAAATTAACAAAGGAACTTGAAGAATCCCGCAACGAACTAAGGCAAAGAAAGACCCAGGCTTTGGAAAAAAAAGAAGCCCTGGAGGAACAAGGAAAAAAACTCCTAAATGAAGTTGGAAGGTTGGAAAGTGAACTGGAAACAACGATCCGTGAAGAAAAAAGTTTAATTGAAGAGTTTGTCAAAATGGTGAAACAAGTTGAGAATAGTTTGGAATTGGATGAGAATATAGATCATGTTTTATTTTCTTCCCTGACCCTGGCAGGGTCTGTGGAAACACCCTCAGCCAGCGGACCCCCTCTGACAATAGGCAATACCCCCCCCCACGGCTAGTATTCGTAGCCTATCGTCCTGTGAAATAAAAGGTTACTATTGACTTGGATTTGTAAATTTAGCATAATCCTTCTTCGAAGGCCGGAAGATTGACCTTTTCTATTGTTTTTCCTTAAAAGGACTCGGTCAGGGATGTTTTTTTTCAGTGGTTGCTCCTTGTAAGGCAAAAGTCTGCAATTCTTTGTAAATCCCTGTATATCCCTAGAAATCGATCCAAAATTGCAAATCCCCGGAATAAATTTTCAATTGAGGTTGTTGGAGATGTATTCTTTTGCCGTTCACTGGCCTACGGGAGTTAAGTTGCATGTCGATTAAAATTGCTATTAATGGATTCGGGAGAATCGGTAGAAACGTTCTCCGTTGCATATTTCAGGATAAAGAGTGCCGGGATTTTGAGGTCTCCGCGATCAATGATTTGACTGACCCCAAAACCCTTGCCCACTTGTTCAAATACGATTCGATTCAGGGATTGAATAATGCCCGGGTGGAATTTGGGGGTGACAGCTTGATCGTTAATGACAAACCGATTCGGATTTTGTCAGAACGTGATCCCGCGCAACTTCCCTGGAAGGATTTGGGAATCGATGTCGTTATTGAATCCACAGGATTTTTTACCAATCGCGAAGGAGCGCAAAAGCACCTTCAAGCCGGCGCGAAAAAGGTAATCATCTCTGCGCCCGCTACCGATCCGGACGTGACTTTGGTACTGGGGGTAAACGACCCGGTGTACGATAAGGGCAAACATCATATCATTTCCAACGCATCGTGCACAACCAACTGCCTGGCTCCCGTGGCCTGGGTTCTTCATAACAGGCTGGGAATCAAGAGAGGGTTGATGACGACCATTCATTCCTACACCAATGACCAGTCAATTCTGGATTTGCCGCATAAAGATCTTAGGCGGGCGCGGGCGGCAAATTTGTCCATGATTCCGACGACGACCGGTGCGGCGCGTGCGGTCTCACTTGTTTTGCCGGAGCTCAAGGGAAAGTTGGATGGGATGGCGATCCGCGTACCAACACCCAATGTGTCTCTGGTAGATTTGGTGGTTGAAGTGGAAAAGGACACAACTGCGGAAGAAGTGAACCAATTCTTCAGGGAAGAAAGCTCCGCCCGGTTGAAACGTATTTTGCGAGTGGAAGATGAGCCTCTGGTATCCATCGATTTTAACGGCGATGACACGTCAGCTATCGTGGATGGACTTTCCACGAAGGTCATTGAAAACAGAATGGTCAAGGTCCTTGCCTGGTATGACAACGAATGGGGATATTCCTCCCGCGTGAAGGATTTGATTAAATTTGTCGTCGATAAGGGATTTTAAAATTAAGAGGATCTCTAACAATTGATGTTTTTTGGCCTTTGCAATCGCCAAGCCCTTATTATAAGTGCTTGGCTCATAGTCTAGATTGAATTTTTAGAGGCGCACTTAAATGAGAAGGCCTGTCGTCGCCGGGAACTGGAAAATGAATTTACTCCAATCCGAAGCCGAGGATTTAGTCAAACAACTAATTGATCAGAAAGAATTGACTCGAAATGTAGATATCGTTCTGGCGCCTCCTTTTACGGCGTTGGCCATTGTCCGAAAGCTGGTGCATGGTTCTGGGATTCAACTGGCGGGACAGAACATTTATTTTGAATCCAATGGAGCCTGGACCGGGGAAATCTCCGCCGCGATGCTGAGAGATTCCGGATGCAAATATGTTATTCTGGGCCATTCAGAGAGAAGAAGTTATTTTCATGAAGATGATGTATTGATAAATAAAAAAATCAAGGCGGCCCTGAATGATGAATTGCATGTTATATTTTGTGTAGGAGAAACCCTGGAACAAAGAGAACAGAACGAAACTCGCGAAATTGTCGAGTCTCAGCTTAAATTTGGGTTGGAAGGTTTGGCCACCAGCGACCTTGAAAAACTGATCATTGCCTACGAGCCGGTTTGGGCTATTGGAACCGGAAAAAACGCGACTCCGGAGCAAGCGCAGGAGGTGCATCATTTCATCCGTGCATTTCTTGAAACAACCTTTGGGAAGTCAACGGCTGAATCCATCCGCATCCAGTATGGAGGAAGTGTTAATCAGGGAAACAGCAAAAGCCTGATGGCTCAAAAAGATATTGACGGGGCCTTGGTGGGTTCGGCGAGTCTCAACGCCGAATCATTTATCGGCATTATCAACTCGACTGCATAACCCAAAAGTGGAAGGAATTTACTGCTGATGCAGACAGTCATTACCGTTTTTCATGTTGTCGGAGCGATACTATTAATTGTTGTGATCTTATTGCAGTCCGGAAAAGGGGCGGCAATGGGGTCCGGGTTGGGCGGTGGAAGCAGTCAGACCATGTTCGGCAGTAGCGGGGCTGGCAATTTCCTGACCAAATTGACGACCGGGGTGGCTATTTTATTCATGATCACCTCCCTGACGCTGGCGACGATTTCTTCAAAAAAAGATTCCCGTTCGGTCATGCAAGGTTTTGAAGAACCGATTGAAGGACAGATGGCCCCTGTGGAGCCTTCACCTCCTGAAGAAAATTGATTGGTTTTTTTAGCGTGCCGATGTGGTGGAACTGGTAGACACGTGCGCTTGAGGGGCGTATGGAGCGATCCGTGGGAGTTCGAATCTCCCCATCGGCATTTTTAATAAGTTTTTCCGTTACCCTGCTCTTCAAACCATATTTAATTAATGGATCATTTCCCTTAATTAAAATAATTTTTCCCCCGCCTATAAGCCAAAGGGTAGTCCTTGCCATGTTTAATAAAAAGAAGAATAGCGAAAAAGAAGTTCCAAATGGGAATGAGGCATCCAAGCAGTTCAATGAGCGGGTTTCACGCCTGCTGGTAGTTTGTCTCGAGGGGATTTGCCAAATGATCCCACAAAAGGAGACACTGTATTCAGCATTGAAAAACCTTGGTGATGTGGTGAGAAAAGCCACTCGTCCAAAGGTCCTTGAAGGTATGGGGAAGGACATCGAGGATTTTTTTAAACGACAAATATTGGAAGCCAGGTTCCGGGAAACAAAAACCGAAACTGTGAAACAGATTGTTCTCGATCTGACAGGAACCATTCAACAAATCGTTTCCACTGCGGGGGATTTTGATCACAAGATGGAAGTAAGCATGGAGGAAATCCAGGCCGCCTCAACTATTGAGGATATTATGACCCTTAAAGATGGGATCATCGAGGAAATCGGGAAAGTTAGGGTCAGTTCCCAATCCTTGAAATTGGAACTGAACGCGTATAAAAAAACCACCCAGTCTCTTTCCTCCAAACTGGAGCAAACGGAGGCCAAGGCCCTTGTGGACTCCCTCACAAACGTGCTGAATAGAAGTGCCTATAACATGAAGATCACCCAAATGATGCGGGAATTCTCCAGTTCGAAAGATTTCTTTTGCTTGCTGGTTATCGATATTGATCATTTTAAAAAGTTCAATGACACATATGGTCATAAAGCCGGGGACCGTGTGTTGAGATCCGTAGCCGCATCGATTCAGGATTCCCTCCGCGCTTCCGATTTGGTTTTCCGCTATGGAGGGGAGGAATTTGTGGTGATTTTAAACAGCATCCAGGAGAATGTTGCGTTTAAATTGGCGGAAAAGATTCGCAAGAATGTGGAAAAAGAATATTTTGTTGATAAAGAAAAAAAGCTAACAGTGACCATTAGTCTGGGAGTTGCCTGCGTCAAGGAAAGCGAATCCGAGGCCGAACTATTTGAAAGGGCGGATAAGGCGATGTATGTTGCCAAAAGAAAGGGCAGGAATCATGTGGAGATTGCAGAATAAAACTTTCCCCTCATCTTTTTGGATTGAACCAGCGTACCGCTGAACCACCAGCCTGTGGGCTGGACCATATATAAACGGTCGATGGGTTTTTGAAGAATTAATAGTTTTCATTTAACCAAGAGTTTCTCAGGGGCTCGTGTACCCCTTCGGGGCATGAAGACAAGGGAAAAGGATATCACAAGCGAAGTGAGCGTCAGCCGCAATTTTCCTCCCGCGTAGCGGCTTGCGAAGATGAGATAAAGGGGTGATGGATTTATTGCTGACCGAATCCTGAATAGTACCGAAATTTTGATCATGATATTTACGGGGCTCGTGAGCGAAGCGAGCGTTTGCCACATTTTTCCTCCCGCGTAGCGGGCGGGGAATTTGGCGTTGTTCTCGCATGCAACCGACCACTCTAGAAGGTTTATTCCTCAACCCAGGTTTTCTTGCCATATTTTTTGCCATCCTGGCCACTATTGCGAATATCATGGTTGGGGTGAGCATGCTTCCCGAAGATAAAAGGCGCAAACGCTACAAACTTCATCTTTATGGATTTTTTACCGTTCTTGCCTGCTACCTGTTTTTTTTGATATGGAACCACTTTGCGTATGGAATTAACAGCTGGTTGAATTATTTCGTATTTATTTATTTTGCCACAATCATTCCCCTCAGCCGAAGAGCCAATGTTACGTCGCATGCCATTATCGCTTCTGTGGGCCTTGTCCTTTTGACCGTGACGGCTCTCCTCCATTTGGGTTAAAGAAACATCAACGGTCCCAACCCCCATTACTCACATTCTTGGCTCGAAGTTATTCTGTTCCGGCGGACCGCTTGCATTTTCACAGGCTCAAAAAGTGTGGTCTAATATCCTGAAATTTCTTTTAACAGGAAGGTTGTCGGTTTATGGATGAATTTGATGTCGCTGTTCTGGGCGCCGGTATTGCGGGTATTTCCGCCGCTACGCGGGCGTCGGAATTGGGTGCAAAAGTGTGTTTGATCGAAAAGGACAAGCTCGGAGGCAGGTGTTTTAATAAAGGATTGTATCCCTACCGTCGCATGATGGCCCAAATGGCTAACAATGGAATCAACATGCAACTGGAGGCTGGAAACAACCGGAAAGAAATTTTACGGTTGTTCGAGGACGCACAACAATTTTCCCAATCGATCGCCGGCAAATGGGAATCGACTTTGAAGGACAGGGGAGTCCGTATAGAATTCGGGGAGGCCGTAGCCAGCGGTCCTAATGAAGTGAGGATTGTGGGGCCAGATGAGGAAAAATCAATCATCGCGAAAAAAATTATCTTTGCCCTGGGGTCCAGCATCAAGCCTCCGCCAACCATACCGTTTGACGGAGAAAGAATCATTTCGCGGGATGATATTTTCAAGATAGGCAAAGTCCCAGCCAGTGTATTAATTGTGGGAGGGGGGAGCGAGGGATGTGAACTGGCCAGTCTATACAACAGATTAGGATCCAAAACATTTTTGTGTGAGGAAGGTCCGCGTCTGCTCGCGAATCAGGATCCGGATATCACGGATTCAATGGAAAAGGATATGAAAATCCGAAAGGTGAAGGTTCTGCTCAACAAAAAAATCATTTCCATTTTTAAAGATGCCGAAACTATAGACATTTCTCTCGATGGCGGCGTGAAATTCTCCGTTCAAACTATAGTTCTGGCATCCGGAAGGATGGCCCGGACCAGGGGATTGAATGCCGAGCAGTTTGGAATTCGCATGGGGGAACGGCAACAAATTCTTGTCGATGAAAAACAGGAAACGACGGCGAAGGGAATTTATGCTATCGGTAGTGTGACGGGGAGGAAATCCTTCGATGGTCTTTCGGAAGAGGAAGGAAGAGTTGCGGCGGAAAATGCCTTGGGCAAGAATAAAAGCCTCAATGTTGATTGGATCCCGCAAGTGATTTATACAGACCCCGAAATCGCCACGGTAGGATGTTTTGCCCGCGACGCCCACCACAAGGGTTTTAGGGGGATCGAAGGAAGATGTGATTTGGAGTGTCTGGACCATTCAATACTGAGTGATGAGGAGTCAGGTTTCTTTAAAATTGTTGCCGACAAATCCACGAAAAAAGTCATTGGGGGACAAATTGTCTGCAAGCATGCATCAGAATTTATCCCATTGATATTATTGGCTATAAAAAAAGGGTTGACGGTGAATTCCCTGGCGAGATTATCGTGCGGTGTTTCAGCCCAATTTCAGGGGATTCAGCAAGCGGCAAAGGCATGTGTGCGGGCGATGAGCGTCTGAACATTAAGGTGTTTTTTTGAAATAACATCTTGTCTTGACTCGATTTTTCAATTATGTTAAAAACCAACTCTTTGGATAGAGTTTGGGATGAATAAGGTGGCGGATTTTTATAACTTTTTATATTTTAACCACTTGATAGGTTAGGTTTTTTTATGGCTGAGGCTGATGATATAAAAAACGCAAAACCTGGTGCTACTAAGGCAAAGGGGAAAAAAAGCAGAAAGGATGATGCGGGTGACACTTTATGGTCACGGCGTGACTTTTTTTCCCTGGCCGGCTGGGCCAGTTTTATGAGCGCCTTGGGATTGTCTTCTTTATACTTTCTTCGTCTTCTTTTTCCGCGAGTTTTGTTTGAGCCGTCTCCGGTTTTTAAAGCAGGTTTACCAAGTGATTACACCGTTGGCGAGGTTAGCACAAAATGGGTTAAAGCCCAGCGGGTATGGATCGTTCGGGATGAAGCGGGGATATACGTTATTTTTGCTCTTTGCACCCATTTGGGTTGTACGCCAAGGTGGCTGAAAACCGAGAGCAAGTACAAATGTCCCTGTCATGGAAGCGGTTTCACCAAAATCGGCATCAACTTTGAGGGGCCTGCTCCCAGGGCATTGGAGCGATTGGGAATTTCTCTTGGTCCGGACGGGCATATAGTAATCGATAAAAGTAAAAAGTTTCTTTATGAAAAAGATGAATGGGGAAAACCCGAAGCCAAGTTATTGGTGTAACCTGTTCATTTTTTCCTATACGTTGACCTTGGGGTTTTAACTTTATTCACTTCCCTTTTTATGGAGGGTTAGAGTTTTGGCAGCAAAACCACCTGAGATTCCTAATATCGCCGAAATAATGGGCAAGATCAAGAGCGGCGAAATTTTTGGCCAAATTGTAAAAAAGGTTACGGAGTCCCAGATTTGGACTTCTTCTTTCCGGCACGGCTATGCAGACACTCCACGAAACCGCGTCTTGCAGATTGCCAGCAATGTTTGGTTGCACCTGCATCCGGTCAAAATTCATCGGCATGCGCTGAGGATAAAATTTACCTGGTGCATGGGGGGAATCACATTCCTTTTATTTCTATCGACGGTCGTCACCGGCGTCATACTCATGTTCTATTACCGCCCGGTGGGTGAGTACGCCTATTTCGACATGAAATATTTGCAGTACGACGTTCCCTTCGGGATGTTGATGCGGAATATGCACCGATGGGCCGCTCATGCGATGGTCATTACCGTGTGGTTGCACATGTTTCGGGTTTTTCTGACCGGTTCTTACAAGCCTCCCCGCGAATTCAATTGGGTCATAGGGGTGTTTCTGGTTACATTTACCCTGTTGTTGAGTTTCACCGGATACCTTCTTCCCTGGGATCAGCTGGCAATGTGGGCGGTCACAGTAGGAACCAACATGGCTCGTGCAACACCGTTTTTAGGGCATGAAGGGCCGTTCCAGGAGTTTGTTTTTGGTGTCAGCCCAAGATACGATGTGCGGTCTGCGCTTATTGGGGGTAGCGTTGTCGGACCTCCTGCACTCCTTCGATTTTACGTGTTGCATTGTATCTTGATTCCGTTGGTTGCCGGCGCTTTGATGATCGTTCATTTTTGGCGCATTAGAAAAGACGGCGGGATATCGGGTCCCCTTTAAATTTCCATTTTTATCGTGATTGACTTAGTGGGAAAGGATACATTTTATGGCTGACACGTCTGCGCCTAGAAAAAAAATAGAGGTTAAAGTCGAAAAGGTCCATGTTTGGCCTTATTTGGTAAGGATAGAATTTCTATGCGCTATCATTGTTATCATTCTCCTGACGGTATGGTCTATCACCATTGACGCCCCTCTCGAAGAAGCGGCCAATCCTACCAAAACGCCCAATCCTTCGAAAGCTCCCTGGTATTTCCTGGGCTTGCAGGACATTCTGGTTTATTTTGATCCCTGGTTCGCCGGAGTGGTTGCGCCTGTCTTTATCATTGTAGGGCTCATCCTGATTCCGTACCTTGATGTCAACCCCAAAGGAAACGGTTATTACACCTACGTTGAGAGAAAGTTTGCCATCTGGATCTATAGCTTTGGCTTTTTGGTGCTTTGGATTTCGCTGATTATCATGGGAGTTTTTCTGCGAGGCCCTGGGTGGAACCTGTTCATGCCTTGGCAATTCTGGGACCCTCATAAGGTGGTCGCGTTGGTGAACGTTGATTTACCTTATGCCTTTGGCGTCCGATCCTACAATATGGCAATGCTGTTTGGCGGCGCTGTTGTCCTGGGCTATTTCGCCGTGGGAACCGGGGTATATATATTCATGGAAAGAAAGGCCATTAAAAATGTTGGAATTCTCAGAATGCTCATTAAAGTTAATTTGGCCCTGATAATGTTTGCCATCGTGATAAAAATTGTTTTGCGCCTCGGCTTTAATATTAAATACATCTGGGTGACACCCTGGTTCAATATTTAACAGGAATATTTCAAGGAAATACCATTGGACAATCCAGAAAAAAACAGTGATTACGTACCTGTAGAAAAGGTATCCTTCAGTTTTGTGTTTTTCATGGTTTCAGGGACAATGTTGTTAGTTACCCTTTGGGCGTTTTGGGATGATGAATATTCCCGGCGGGGATTCAAGCAACACCAGGAGGAGTATTTCCAAGTCCAATACGCCAGGGCGGAAGAGGAATGGAAGAAAATCGATAAAGATATTTCTTCCAAGGAACAACAGATAAAAGAGAGCCTGAATCAAGAACAGGGAAAGTTGGAGGAATCCGGGGAATATCAAGCACTGGTTGATAAATTACTGGTAGCGGAGGTCGCGCTTGGTGAGATTGAAGAGAATAAGAAGTTTACCAGAAGTCGGCTGGACGAGGCTTACTATTACTATAAAAAGGCTTTACATGAAGGCCAGAATTTCGACGTCCAAATAGCTAAATTTGAATCCCTTGGAAAGGAATTTAAAGGCTGGGATCCCAAGGTAGTTGAAAAACAAAAAGTTTTTGACAATGCCGAGTCAGAACTGCTGAGACTTAAATTCCAGTACGTCAAACTTGAAAAGGAATTGAAAAATCTGGGGATGCAACGCGAAAATGTTGAAAGGACGATGGATTATTATAAGCCTTTTCCTTTTATCTGGAGACCGGCGGAAATTCTGCAGACGGTTATTCCGGGTTTTGGTATTAACAGTTTCACTGAAATCATTTACCGGGTCGACCGGTGCATGACCTGTCATATCTCTTATAAGGATTCTTATTACAAGGATTTTGCAGAGCCCCTGAAAACTCATCCCAATCTTGATATCCTGATAAATAAACACCCTCCGAACAAAACCGGCTGTACCTGGTGCCATTTGGGGCAAGGCGCCGCCACCGCACCAGCGGAGGATGCTCATGGCTCCCACCACGAAACCGATCAGACCGCGGAAATCAACGAGCCCATCCTGCTTGGAAAAATGATGCAATCGAATTGTAGAAATTGCCATGCCGAGGTGTTGGGTTTAGATGGCGCTCCTGATTTATCCAAAGGAAAAAAATTGTTTGTC
>JADFGI010000446.1 GCA_022567815.1 Nitrospinota bacterium | reverse complement strand
GTGGCCGGCATTGCACGCCCGCGTCGCGCCGTCCGGGTTGATGCTCTATCGCGGGTCGGCGTTCGGGTCCGAGTATCAGGGAAACCTCTTCAGCGCCCAGTTCAATCCCCATCGCGTCCAGCGCCATGTCCTGAACCGCAAGGGCGAGATCATCGTCAACGGCAAGACCCTCTCGAAAGGCTACTGGAAACAACCGGAGGAAACCGCGAAACTGTTCACCTCTGACGGCTGGCTGAAAACGGGAGACCTCGGTCACCTCGACGAAAACAATCGGCTGTGCATATCTGCCGGCAGAAAAAAGGACCTCATCATCCGCGCCGGAGAAAACGTCGCTCCCCTGGCCATTGAAAACGCGTTGATGAATCATCCCGCCTTGATGGAAGCGGCGGTCATCGGAATCCCGGATGACCGGTTGGGGGAAAAGGTCAAGGCCTGCATCGTCCTGAGAGAGGGCGCTACGGCGGATGAACAGGAGTTGAAAAATTTCTGCCGTGAACGGCTTCCGGCTTTCATGGTTCCAGACATGATTGAATTCCATGACTCGTTCCCCAAAAACGCCACGGGAAAAGTTTTAAAAAACCAATTGCGGGAATCTTGAAAGGTCAGGGCGAATCAATTTTTACAAATCCGCCGCACAGCGAAATCCTAAATCCTCGAGCCGGTAGTCCACCCACAACGCCTTGCGGTTGGCGGACCTCAATTCGGGCGCCGCATTTGCCCAAGAGCCGCCACGAAACACTTTGTGGTTGGTCCCGCCCCGCATCACTCTTTCTGCCCGAACAGGCCCTTTGGGATCTTGCCGGGGACTGATCAAGTAATATTTTTCCTCCATCCAATCCGCCACCCATTCCCTCACGTTACCGATTATATCGTGAAGGCCAAATGCGTTGGCAGGAAAGGAACCTACAGGCGCGGTGACTGGAAACCCATCGGATACAATATTGTCTTTCACATTTCCCGCACAGGTCTTATCGCAGAAATTAGCCATTTGGGCGTCAAACTCATCTCCCCAGGAATATTCGGTAGAGCTTCCTGCCCTGGCGGCGTATTCCCATTCCGCCTCAGTAGGAAGACGTTTATTCGATTTTGTGCAAAACTGATCCGCTTCAATCCAGGTGACGCTTTCTACCGGCAGGTCCGCGCCCTTGAACAACGACATATTGGTCTCCATCTTAAATTGAAACTCTCTTTGGGTCACTTCAAACTTGTCCATTTTAAATGGCGACACGCACACCTCGTGAACCGGTTGCTCATCCGGTTCCCCCTGGTGGCTTCCCATTTTGAAACAGCCTCCCTCCAGAGAAACCATTTCCACCGGCCCGGTGGAGCCTGCGGACCGGATCAATTGTATTTTGACCTGGCCCTGCAATAGTGCCACCTGCTCGCGGACCGCGATCGGCACGCCTACATATTTGAATCGCGCCCGATGCTTGGGGACCAGCTCCATTTTTCCGGATTTGAAAAAGAAAAACCGGTAATGTGGAACCGGCTCGGGCAGAACAGGCGTCAGGTAATTTCGCATATTGTTTTTGGAGTCTTCTGTCAATATGACGGTTTCATCCACCAGTTCCGCTTCCAGCGGCTCGGATTCTCCTTCCAGGGTCACCAGCACTTTCTTCCCTTTTGCAACTTTCATAGCCAGAATCTGATCCAGCAGGGTATCGGCTTCCTTGAATTTTTTGAGTCCTATTTTTACTTCAGCGAGAGATCTCATAATGCGAAAATTATCAGGGTCCGTTTCCAAAATCCGGGAGTAAATCTTCTCCGCAACCGCATATTCTTTTTTAGCAAATGCCTGGTCGCCAGCGGAAATGGATTCCGAAATATCACTAAAAGCCTGAACAGGGAAAAAAAATAAAACCGCCAAAAAAATAAATAAATGCGCGTTTTTTTTGCACCCAATCCGAATCAAGGTCATGAGCCGACTCCAAATCGATTTATTAAGGGAAATAAGACGCCACGAAAAATTCAACCTGAACTATGAGTCAACCCTTTAAATCCCACCAGTGGGCTTTATTCCCCGTTAGCTTGCGGCGGGGTCGTTCATTAAGGGGTTGGCGATTGCAAAGGCCAGAAAATATCAATTTTTAGAGGTCTCCTGTAAGATTATTATAACATCCGGTATTTGGATTGAAAGGGATGGGTGGATTTTTCGGGGAAATTTCGTGAGGGGAAAAGGGGGCTATTTCCGGGGTTCCCCAGGCATTTTTTTTCCGGATTTCGCTTCTTTGCCGGCTTTTTTTCCTGATTTAACCTTGCCGGAATCCTGACCGGTTTTGATTTTTTTCAGGGCATCCCATTCCGAAGCTGGAGCGGCCCCTTTCTTTTTGTATTTGTCCCTTTTAGGAAAATAATCTATCTCATCAATCATGGTTCCACCGGAAAAAAGG
>JADFGI010000445.1 GCA_022567815.1 Nitrospinota bacterium | reverse complement strand
TCATTAACGCTGGGTTCCGGCGGACTCGGAGGAATTTTTGCTCCCTCCCTTTTCATGGGGGCCATGACGGGTGCGGTATTTGGCACCGGAATCCACTGGGTATTCCCTGAAATGTCGGCAACGCCGGAAACTTATGCGGTCGTCGGCATGGGCGCTGTCGCCGCCGCCGTCATGCAGGCTCCCTTGACCATCATTCTCATGCTCTTTGAGATGACCAACGATTACACGCTTATTCTGCCTATCATGGTCGCGTGTATTGTTTCCGCCTATTCTTATAAAGGTTTCGCCAAACACTCGATTTATGTGCAGGATCTGCTCAATGACGGCATCAACATCAAGCATGGGCGCGAAGTCTCCATTCTCGATTCCATCAAGGTGAAAGACGTAATGAATCAGGTTGTCACAACTATCCCGGAAGAGATGCCGTTCAGAAAAATCATTGAGAGCATCTCCTATTCGAAAAATTTTTATTTTCCGGTGGTGAACCGTGAAGGGAATATGACCAGCATTATTTCTTTCAACGACATTCGGGAAATGATGTTTGAAGAGGGATTGGGAGACCTCGTCATTGCTGGTGAGTTGGCAACGAAAAAAGTACTTTTTTTAAATACTGAGAACAACCTGAATGAAGCTATGGAATTGTTCGCCCGTCTGGACGTCGATCAACTTCCCGTGGTAACTGGGGAAGGTTCCCGAAAAGTCATCGGCATGCTCAACCGGGGGGATATGATTGCCGCCTACAACCGCGAAGTCCTTGTCTCCGAATTCGACCGTTAAAAATCCATATTCCTCCGCAGGCAAAAATGGTCCTTTACACTCACAAAATAATAATTCATTTGTCGTTTATTCTCCTTTTACCGGCAATTTTTTCCTGTGGTCCTAAGGAAAATGAACTTCTCCGGCGCACCCAGTTCATCATGGGAACGCTGGTAGAAATCACCGTTCGCGAGCCGGATCAGGAAAAAGCCCAATTGGCCATATCTTCGGCATTTGATGAAATGCGGCGGCTGGAAAAGTTGATGAGTACGCATCTTGCCGATTCTGAAATTTCCCGGCTGAACGCCATAGCAGGTGGAAAATCATCGCTGGCCGTTTCCCCGGAGGTTCTGGAAGTTATCCTGCGGGGAATTCATTGGGGAAACAAATCCGGTGGGGCTTTGGATATTTCCATTGGCCCGGTCAGCAACCTATGGCAATTCGACGATGAGAATCCCTCCATCCCGGATTCCCAACGGCTTGCGCAGGCGGTCCCTCTGGTAAACTTCCGCGAAATTGAGATCAACAAATCCAATGTCCGGCTCGAGCAACCTGGGATGTCCCTCCAACTTGGAGCTATCGCCAAGGGATACGCCGTGGACAAGGCGATGGCGGTTCTTCAAAATAATGGAATTCGACACGCTTTGATCAACGCGGGCGGCGACTTAAAAGTCATGGGTCAGCGGAAGGATGGACAGCCCTGGAGCATCGGGTTGCAACATCCAAGGCAACCTGAAAAATTAATCGCCTCGTTTGCATTGTCTGATAGAGCCGTGGCTACATCGGGCGATTATCAAAAATACTTTATGAAGGAAAATACGCGCTATCATCACATCCTTGATCCGGCAAACGGCATGCAGGCAAAAGGGGTTATCTCTGCCACCATCGTCGCCAAAACCGTCATGGATGCGGATGCCCTGGCAACAGCCGTTTTTGTTCTGGGACCAAAAAAAGGTATGGCGCTGGTGGATTCCCTCGACGGGGTCGAAGGCATGATGGTCACGGCGTCCGGCACCACCCTGTTTTCAAAAAACTTCCAATCCCAACCGGGATTCGTCTTCCAAGGATTTAAAGAATAGCCTGCTCATTAACAGATTGCTGAAAAACTTTTTTTGCCACCCGCAACTGTCACACTGAGCCTGTGATATTCGACCATTGCCTTCATGCCCCGAAGGGGTATGTCGAAGTGTGGAAACCACCCTTGTCATCAAGGTCATACTTCGACAAGCTCAGCATGACAACAGTGGAAACACTCATGCTTAGAACTTTTTTAGCAACCTGTTAATTAGGCCGGACCGGGTGAGAGGGCTTGAATCGCTTCAGTAGAAGCGCGTTGCCGACCACGGAAACGGAACTCAACGACATGGCGCCAGCGGCATAGATAGGTTCTAAAAGAATTCCATAAATGGGGAAAAAAATCCCCGCCGCAAGCGGAATTCCCAGGACGTTATAGAAAAACGCCCAAAACAGATTTTGCCTGATTTTGCTCATTGTTTTTTTACTGAGTAGAATCGCATCGACCACGGCATTGAGGTCCTGAGTCATCAGGGTGATGTCGGAGGCTTCCATGGCGATATCGGTTCCCGACCCGATAGCGATCCCGATGTTCGCTTCGGCCAAAGCGGGCGCGTCGTTGATGCCGTCC
>JADFGI010000065.1 GCA_022567815.1 Nitrospinota bacterium | reverse complement strand
GCCATAACGCCAGTTGCGATTTTAACCCCAATTTTGCTTGCTGGAGTTACTATTTCTCGCGCATCATTACATAATGCAGACGAAATGAAGCGTTTGGGAGTTAAAATCGGAGATACTGTGGTTGTGGAGCGAGCTGGGGACGTAATCCCCTCTGTGATAAAAACCCTTCCTGAGCTCAGAAATGGCTCAGAAAAAGCTATTTTTATGCCAAAGCATTGCCCAGTATGCAGTGTAAAACTGGTGCGTCCAACGGGAGAGGCAATTTGGAGGTGTCCTAATAGAGGTTGTTTAGCTCAAAAACGGGAGAATCTTTACCATTTTGTGTCAAAAAAGGCGTTTAATATTGTTGGTCTTTTCCGGGATCACCAATTGCCCACAGGGAGGGAAATCATCCCACAACCCCGTCCTACCATAACTAACTGTTTCTAAAAGTCTTATAACAATTTTTAACCCAGTAGGACGCCTGTAGGACGCTCTAACCCCTTGTTTACTTAATCTAGTCCTGCTAGTCCTACTCAATATATAAATTAAAATATTAAAATAATTAACTAACCCCCCGCGCAGAAAATCCTCGCTTCCGCCTCCCCTAAAAAACTACGGCGTTTCACCATTTTTTTCACGGTCTAACCGGACTAGTAGGACCGACCAATACCCGCCACCACTTGCCGCGTCCTACTGACCCTATTTCTGGCCCCCCCCTAAATGGAGAAAAACGTAAAATTCCGCCTTATTTCTCGTTTTCATCATATTTATCTTCGCCGAAGTCCATTTCAATCGTCACATTCTCCTCAATTTCCGGCCAATCCATTTTCCCGTAAACCGAATCCCACATTTTTCTACAATATTTTAGTTCCGGGAAAATATAACAATGCATCCGACCGTGTATTAGATAGCCTTTTTCCCCTGCCGCACCCCTTTTCCAGCGTTTAGTATCCGGGCGGGTTTTCTTCAATCCCTGTGGAAATTTCTTTTGTTTGAATATTTTTGATATGTATTTCCCAAATAAATCATCTGGAAGTTTCCTCCCATGAACCCCGATATCCCGGCAATAATCGAGGTAGCAGTCATACAAGGTCCTTTTAGGGATTTCCGAATCCCACCGATTATAGAGCTCAGATGGAAATTCGCCCTCCTGCAACAAGTGGTGGAAAAAGGATTCGTGAGGTTCCATGGTCAAACCTATTTGCGCCTGTAAAAGTTTTGTTCTTGGAAAATCCCGGACCTCAAAATCACTTATGTCGCGATTCAAAAGTTCATACAGCATCGCCGCATATCCGCCGTTCTCCATCGGTTTCTTTATCGCTTTAAAATAGGGAATTTTCTGTTTGTATTTATTGCCCACCTCAAGGCAAAAGAACCGCCGTTCATCAATTCCCGCCGGAATCACCCATTCCTTGTTGCTTGCGATCAATATATGCAAAGAATTCGGAGACCTTACGGCATCCTGCCCTTTCCCTTCAATCATCAAAGCAGGTTCAGTCACTAGTTGCTTGAGTACCGCTTCGCCTTGTTTGTCCCCGGCCCAGGAACGCTTCATCGCAGAAGAGGACAACACAATCCCTTAGATGGGCGTTGAAGCTCCCTGTAAGATGTTTTGCGTTTGCTATGGACACATAATGTTGGCCGAATAATGCGCCAAAGATTTCCGCGAAGATGCTTTTCCCGGTCCCCATTTCTCCTTTCATTACCACGGCAACATGGCCTTGCTCATTCGGATTCTGTACCGCTCTGGCCATCCAATTCAACAGGTATTCGTAATACTCCCGATTGTCCCGACAGATATTCTCTTGTATGTGATATTTCAGCAGGGTCCAGTCGCCATATTCGGGTTCGCAGGAGAATCCGCGCCATAAATTATAAGTATCACTCCCGCATTCCTCGCCGGGGGCAAACCGGATATGTTTGTACGTCCGCCTCCCCTTTACCTGCAACCACCATTTACCAAGTTTTGCTTTAATTCTCTTTCCGGTTTTATCAGCTCCAAGGTCGATGGTACGATCCAGATAAAAGTTGCTGAAATCTGCAAAAGACATTTTCTCAAGATACCGCCAATAAAACAGGCAAGACCGAACGCGCTATCAGGAACCACGCCAAAATAGGCACGTAATCCATATCACAAAAACTTGTGACCGGCCTCCTACCTAAACAAATTAAAAAAATATACAATTTACTTTAACAAAGACCGGGGGTGCGACATGTTTAATATCATCATGACATCCGTTTTATCTATCTTATTTTCAACAATATTGGTGGTTTGGCATCTGGTGTCCACGGAAAAAGATAGTGGTGAGCCTCCAATTGAAAATATCTTTTGGAATTCTCGATATTGATTGCCAGCGTGAGAA
Organism: Nitrospinota bacterium; assembly: GCA_022567815.1. Classification (GTDB taxonomy): domain Bacteria; phylum Nitrospinota; class Nitrospinia; order Nitrospinales; family VA-1; genus JADFGI01. The sequence goes on along the minus strand of JADFGI010000065.1, from coordinate 8,864 downwards.
TTGTTTTCGACTAAGGCCCAATTTTTCTAACTTACAACCTGTGACATCGTGGGACAGGTTAGGATTGCCGCCTTGATGTTTTACCATTCCACGCAACAACTCACCGCAACGGTACTCTCCACGCACCTTTGCCTCGGCAAAATGATTTTGCTGCAATACAGAAGGAATTCCTAATTGTCGCTCATCAGACTATTTCTTGACAAGCCATCGGCCAGGGGCAATATTTGGAAATAACAGGCGTGCGCTATTCACGGGGACCTTGGTCCACCAGAATTTATTAGTTGGTTCGGTATTCCCAAAATGGCTATTTCCCGTAGTCCTCTCTTTAAACTTCCACACGTTGTAAATCGGCGGGGTGAAATCAACCAGGTGGTCGGCGTAGGGTTTTGCCGATTTTGGCAACTCTGCCGATTCCGTCAAAACTGCTTCAACGGTGGTGCGTGGACAATCTACCATCCCCGCAATTTCTTCCTGCGTGTAACAGGCCAGCCAAAGCTCGAACGCTACCAACCTTGAAAAATTATAGTTCATGGCAAGTAAAGGCCAAAATCCGCTATCAGGCCAATACCAACCGCCTGAGACGCTCTATTTTTGGGTTTCTCGGCTGGGGGTGGGGTGTGTGTGTGAGGGGAAGAAAGGTTAACCTTTTAAATACTCTTTGTCGCCGAAATCCTGTCCAACAAACCAGGACCACCTCTATCTCCTGTTAAACCTATTGTTCCTTGAATTCAGGACATAATGAAGAGGGAAAAAGAAAACCCTAAAAGGCAATGCCCAAGAGAAAATTGACAACGTTTTCCTGATAATCTGAAGAAGCCAGATTGGAAATACTGTGGATATATTGATAATTCAACTTGACGTGTAAATTTTTATAGATTGGCTGAAAAATTTGCAATTCGGCAGTATGCCTGAAGTCATCTCGTTTTTTGCCAATACTTGCGGTAATATTTTTATAATCCTTAAAGAAAAATTTGTAACCCAAACTAACCTTAGTTCTAAGGTTCAACAAAGGAATTGGAAATTTTACGTTAGCATTTAAGTAATGGCCCAAATACTCAAATTCAGCGCCTGTGGTGATTTCATTTTCAAATTGATAACCTAGTAAAACCATCACCTTGCCATCCAGAAAAAACAGGAAATTGCTCATACCAAATCCATGATTCTGGGCATCTCGATTGGAAAGGTTAAAAAAATTAGTATTCTTATAGGAATAGCTGACCGTGGCGTACCAATAGTCTGTGACCGAAAACCCAACACTAGGGCTGGTGGAATAGATTTCTAAAAAATCCGCCGCTCCAAGGGTGGTGCGGTTATAAATTGAGAATAAACCGAGGTCCAATTTTTTGAACTCATAAGATCCATTGAGGGAGAAAATGTGGGATTGGATATCAAAGGCTGAAAGATCATCATGGAGACTTTGATAAAAATCATACCCAGCTTCCATTTTAAATTTTGGAGTTTGAAGAAATTTATAGGCCCCTGAAAATTCAAAAATATAGGAAAAATCATCTAATTCTGTGGTCTGATCAATTTCGTCAACCGTGATATTGTCGTCATATTCAAAACCTGTATGGAAGGCAAGGCTCCAGGGTTTTTTAGGTTTTTTATCAGCGAGAATTTTTAAAAGCACCCTTGCTCCATCAGCCAATTCATCAGACGGGGCCACTTGGATTGCCTGGTTCAATTTCTCCAAAGCTTGTTCATTGTTTCCCAGGTGAAAGTGAGCTTGTCCAACGTTGAAAAAAGCTAATTGGTGAAAATCCGCATCAAGTTTTCCGGCTTTTTCAAAATAGGGGATGGATTTTTCATATTGTCCCTGGCCTTGCAGAGACAAGCCCAGAAATATGAGGGCAGAACTATCATCAGGGGTGTGTTCCAAAATTTGCTGGAAGGTTGCAACTGCTAAATCAAAAGACTGGAGTTTGAAGTAGGAAATACCAAGGTTGAGCCATACGCCTTCCAGGTCAGGGTCTATTTCAATAGCGCGTTTATAGGAGACAATGGCTTGTTGGTGGTCTCCTTTTTCACTGTAGGCCAAACCCTTGCTTAAAAACGCTTCAGCGCTCTCGTCAGCAAAACTGGAATCAGCTATAAATAGGAAAGTGAGAGAATGCAGGAGGATGATTCCCCCCACAAAACTCAGAAAAAAAGATTTCATGCATTCCCAATGCTATCAGAATTTTAGTTTTGGGAAGTATACAGAAATAAATCATTTCGTCAATCCGAACCATTTTTTCCCCAAGAGAATGAAATAACAAAAAAGGGGTGAGCAGACGCTCACCCCTTATAGCCTTTATACTTCTCAAGCTTGGAAAATAAATTCTAATTTTATGAGATAAGTTACATATTATCCATTACCCTTTCCTTTTCCATTATTACCATTTTCTTTGGCAGCTTGTTTAGCTGTTTCCTTTGCAGAATCCTTGGCCGCAGATTTTGCTGAGTCCTTTGCCGCTACCTTGGCGGAGTCCTTAGACGCCGCTTTGGCCGAATCTTTTGCCGCTACCTTGGCGGAATCTTTTGCCGCCGCTTTGGCCGAATCTTTTGCCGCTAACTTAGCGGAATCCTTGGCCGCCGCTTTGGCCGAACCCTTTGCCGCTACCTTGGCGGAGTCCTTAGCTGCACCTTTCGCAGAGCCCTTGGCTGATTCTCTGACCAGTTTTTTCTCCGCTCTAGCTTCTTCTCGGGCGAGTTTATTCTCAGCTCTAGCTTCTGCTTTAGCAAGTTTTTCCTCAGCTTTGGCTGCTTTTTTGGCTATTTTTGCAGCATTCTTGGCCGCAAGTTTGGCCAATCCTTTGCCAATCCCTTTTGCCACCAGCAATGCTTTAGGTTTTGTGGTTTTACTCACTACTTTCGCTAAAAAATCGGCAGAGGCCACCCTCACCGGCGAGGGGAAACCATCTGGAGAAAAATCTTGAACTTCTCCCGCCGAAATGAAAAACGTTTTGCCTTTTCCGTTGGTTAAATTCGAGAAGGTCTCAATCTTTCCCTCCAGAACGACAAAAGTAGTTTTCCCCTGAGGATTTACTATGACGGCAAATTCAGTTCCACGCACTCCTGCAGTGGCGGTCGGGGTAACTACCTTGAAGGAGGAGCCATTTGTCATGTCCTTGGTCACTTTAAAACGGATCCAACCAATCGAAGCTTTTATCAAAGTTTCACGGAGATTTTTATCAGGATTGTAAACATGGGTGTTGATATTAATAACCGTATCTTCACTCATGGTGAGGGTACTTTCATCGTCAAAAGTAAAAAGAGCCTTTGAGGAAAAATCAGTTTCAAATTTGTCATCCATGAAAATCGGGGCCGCCAATTCGATTTGTTTCTTTGCAGTTTGCCCCTTATGGGTTTGATAAACTTTCCCATCCACTCCTGTTGTGATGCCGATATCCGTGGAGGAGATGATTCCCGCATTTTTCAAAAACGACTTTTGTTCAAATAACGACTTATTGGGTTGTCCGCCCGAAAAAGCATAAGTGATTCGTACGAACTCCTGTTGAGATAATGGTTTATCGGAGGATTTATTTTCCAGAACATTTATCCCTCTGGCTTTTAACGCTTTGGCGACTTGAGCATATAGCGGTTTTGGAGATAACTGGGAATGATTGCTAGGCAAAAGAGGATTATCGGCATGATTCTGTGCCAACATTTTAATAAATTCCCCACGAGTAATTTCATCATTTTTCTGAATGGAAGCGAATGCAGACCCCTGGACCAAGAGAACAGATATAAGAATAGCTAGAATTGGCAGTTTTGCGAAGCGCATGTTTTTAAATAAAGATTTGATATGCGTTCTCATTTATTTTCTCCTGTTTGTAAAAGTAAAAATATTAAAAACTCAAAAACATTATCGAGTTTGAAGTAAGTCTGGTTTGGTGAAAATGAAGGGAGATCATACTTTTCAGTAAGTCTCATACTCTTAATAAGCAAAATAGATGCCCAAAAAGACAAAAGCTTAAGGAAATATTATAAGGAATTGATAAAACGTGGGATAAACGAAATGGGTTTTTTCTAATGGCATTAACTGATGGCTTTTCTGGCCAGGCATATGGCTAAATCTGTAGACAGGTGAAACTAGAATAAGTACCTTGTTTGGAGTAGTTTACAATAGGGTAAATTGTAAAATTTATCAATTTTGAGGAAGAAAAAAAGCTCGGATGAGGCTAATTATTTGGAAGAGGAAAGCAATTTTGTGGCTTCTTCTGCTGGTACGGGCTTGCTCAGTAAATACCCTTGTATGAAATCGCATCCGATGGACCGCAACACTTCTTTTTGTACCTCCGTTTCGACACCTTCGGCAATGGTTTTTAGACCCAGGGCTTTTGCCATGTTAACAATGGCTTTGGCAAGAGGGGCATCTTCTTCACAGGTGATATCTTTCACAAAAGTCCGGTCAATTTTCAAATTGTTCAAAGGAAACCTGTTTAAATAGCTGAGAGATGAGTAACCTGTCCCAAAATCATCGATAGATAGTTTGATCCCAATTACGCTTAACTGTCTGAGTTGAATCGCGGCTGATTCTGCATTATCCATCAAAACGGATTCTGTAATTTCCAGATCAAGATTTTCGGGATGGATGCCGGTTTCCTCAAGAATGTTCCTTATCATTGAAACAAGATCGGGTTGGCTGAACTGGCAGGCGGAAAGGTTGACCGCTATATTTTGAATTGCGAGTCCCATATCCAACCAGATTTTCATTTGCTTACAGGCAGTCCTGAGAACCCATTCTCCCAGTGGGATGATGAGCTTGGTCTTTTCCGCCAGGGGAATAAAGTCCAGGGGGGGAACTAATCCCCGGCTGGGATGGTTCCAGCGCACCAAGGCTTCAAACCCGATGATGGTTTCAGAATCAAGCGCCAACTTGGGTTGGTAATACAGGACGAATTCGTTTTGTTCCAGGGCCTTCCGCAGGTCACTTTCAAGGATCAATTTATTTTTTGCCTGAGTTTCCATGTCGGAACTGAAATGACAATATTTGTTTTTCCCCTCGTCCTTGGCAATATACATTGCCGTATCCGCATCTTTTATAAGCGATCTCCCATCATCCCCGTCCAAAGGATAATACGAGATCCCAATACTCAGGCTGATATATGCTTTTTGTCCATTGATTATAAATGGCTCCTTGAATAATTTAAGCAGGCTGGAAGCTGTCTCTGCCGCCTGAACTTCATTATTGATGTCGGAAAGGATGATGATGAACTCATCCCCGCCAAACCTCGCCACACACCAATTTGGAGAAGACCAGTCCTTCAGCCGTTCTGCCACGGCCTGGAGCAGGGTGTCCCCTGCGTCATGTCCCATGGAATCGTTGATGATTTTGAAATTATCCAGATCCATCAGGAGGACAGCAACGGATTTATTTGCTTTTTTTGCCTTTAGCAGTTCTGAATTCAGTTTTTCTAGAACCAGATGTTTATTGGGGAGTCCGGTCAGAGGGTCATAAAATGTCAGGCTTTCATTTTTCTCTTCCAACTCTTTTAGTTGGGAAATGTCTTGAGCTATTCCAACGAAAACGGGCGGGGTTTCGGTCTTTTGCAGTTTAAAGCGGACTTCCACCGGGTAGCTGGAGCCGTCCTTCCTTCGGTGGTGTCCATTGAAAACTACTTCTTCCACCTCATCCCATTGCAGAGGTTTGACCAATTCCTCAAAGTTTTCCTGGGTCATGTTGCCAATCACGTCAAAGAGGCTCAATTCGGTGATTTCAAGTTTTTTGTAGCCAAGGTTCTTGGAGGCGCTGGTGTTCAAACTTATAAAATGGTAGGATTCCGCATCAAAAATATAAATTTCATTCGTGGTGTCATCAAGTAAATGCTGAAGGTTGGCATTGAGCTTTTTCTCGGCTTTGAGAATTTTCATCCCCTGGTCTAATGCCGTGAGATTTTCGCGAGCCCGCTCTGATACGGTTTTTAAGACCGACATTAAAGCCTGGGGAGTGGAAGCAAAATGCAGGAGAAATTGCTCTTTCATTATTTCCAGCAACCGGGATTTTGTAATGGCTTTTATGGTGGCTGAACGGGGTTTGTCTTCGATCAATGTCATCTCTCCAAAGTAATTCCCCCGGCCTTTGCGAGCGATCATGGTATTTTCTTTTTCTATTGCGATCTCTCCAGACAGGATGACGTACATGGCATCGCCAGCGTCGCCTTCCCGGAACAAGGTTTCTCCAGGATTTAAAATTATTTCCCGACTGTCGCGGATCAGAAGCTCCAGTTTTTCATCCGGCAATAGATTGAAAATTTCAATCGACTTGAAGGATTTTATTTTGCTGTCAAGAGATGAAGAGTGATTCATGGCAATCCTAAACATTTGGGATTTCGACGGCCAAACACTTGATTCCAGACCGTCTGAATTTGAATGGGTGTTGTTTACAAGATTAAGGAGTTTAACCGGGTACTTCAAGTGAAATATTTGTATAACTCATTGATTATTAAGAAATTTTTGGCCTAATAAATATTTTTAAGGATCACAATATGGAGATTTTTCATGAGATGAAGGAAGCCTGTAGAAATAACTGGGGGAAAATCAGTTCCTTTTAATTCGGGTAATCCAGGTGAGGTGTTAGTTAACCAAATACCCGAAAGAGAAAGCCGTTGCCCTCATCAAATTGCGGAAATAAAGCTCCCGGCTCCCTGAGAACAAGTTTTTATTGCAATTTCTGAATATCTTCCAGTTTGCAGGACTGGCGGTTGAGGACGGGATGGACGGTGAACAAGGGCGTGTTGAAGGGAACAAAGGCCGTTTCTGTTCCGGGGCTCAATTGCAGATGGATGTTGACGTAATTGAAGCTCAAATTTTCCAGAACAGGATTGCGGAGTCCTTCCGCATAGTTTTCCACCTTGTCCGACGCATGGCTTCGGGTCATGAGGCCGGATCCCCCTTGCAATCCGTATTCGTATAGATCCGGCGCCCCCTGGATCAACAGCGAAACCACGGAAGAATCGAACCAGATTTTGAAGTGCGTAACGATCTGGAAAAAGGGCCCCAGAGTCCCCGAGCGTTCGATGACGGATACGGGATAAACCAACTCGGGTGGGACACCGGGCGGCGCTTCCCCTTGAGGGTTTTTAAAATCCCGTTCCTTGACTTGGGAGGCGGATACGAACAACAGGTTGGGGTCATCCATGGGAATATCCAAAACCTGCCCGTCCTGCTGGCTGACCAGTTTACCCATCTCATAGGCCAGCGGGAACGAATACCCTGGTTTGCAGTAAAAAATTCTCACAATCGCATCCAGTGAATCATCCGGTTTGCGGCTGATTTTAAGGTCAAACGGAAGCATGAGATGAAAGGCGTTGGTTCTGGCGTTCATGAAGGGGGCGCACGCTCCGGAAAATTCTTTCTGCACGTCCGTGTTGTCGGGATCAAATTTTCGCGGCGAACCGGAAAAGTGCTGGGCGGTTTTCGCCTTTTTGGTCAAGCCGAATTTTTCCTGATAATAAGCCGTGGCCCGTTTTTGCGCAATCTTCAGAAAATATTCGGGAGCGTCTGTCTGCACGATCAGTTTTTGCTGGCTCAATTCCGGCGGGGGAGAACCTTCTTCGCGTTCGGGACGCATGGCCTTATTGTAAATTTCAATTTCCGCCCGCGTCTTTTGTATATCCTGATCCAGTTGTCGGTCCAATTCCCGATTGAAGAATTCCGACCGGCTTAGAAGTTGTTTGGCTTTTTCCAGCAATTCAAGTTTCAGGTTGTATCGCTTGGGTTCGGGAGCCAGGGCTTGAATCGTTGCCATCAAAATTGTGAACTGCTCCTCTGGAGACAGACCCATCTCATCGAGATCGTGCTCTTTAATGAAAGCCAGCGCCAAGGGACCAAAGGCCTCCTCCTTACGGATGTTGAGGGTCAGCAAATAATTGAGTTGGGCACGCCCCTCCCTGAGTTCCATGTGTTGCTCCCTGGATGAGGTTGGAAAATTTTCAGCTATTTAAAGCGGGCAATATAACCCGTTATCCTGATCGGAGGAAGGTTTTTCTTGTCATCTACAGGAAAAATGCCTGTGAAAAAGCTTGTGGCTCCGGCATTTCCAGCGAAATATGTAAGGTAATTTGGGAGGTTCTTATTTATATCTGTATCAGTATTCCTTTTGTTTCCAATCTCTCCATCCAGTATACTTTCGGGAAAAACCTTGGTTATTACCTTTCGGAGCCAATTGTGACTAAATTCGCAATCTTTTCAAGCGTTGTTTTATGCCTCTGCCTGACCCTTACCGCATGCGGCGGTGACGGCGATACCCCGGAGAATGCATCCGGAACGGTGTCCGCGACCGACCCTGAGACCTTGACCCAAAAGGCAGTCAAAAAACAGGAAATCGGCGCCTTTGAAGAAGCCGTCGAATTGCTGGATCTGGCCCTTTCCACCCATCCGCAATATCTTCCTGCTCATGTCCGCATGGGGCATGTATATAGGGAGTGGGACAGGCGGAAGGAGGCCATTCGGGCTTACGAGCAAGCGCTCGCTATCGATTCCGGCAATGTGGAGTCCCGCCTCGGGCTGGCTGAGGTTTACTCCAAAATGAACCGCAACGATATGGCGATCAGGGAATATTTAAAAATCGCCGAGACGCGGCCTGATGATTCGGAAATTCAATTCAAAACCGCCCTGGAATACTGGTACATCCAGAATCTGGACGGGGCGGCCAGGCACTACAACAAAGTGATCGACATCAGCCCCGGCCACGTGCAGGCGCATCTGAATCTGGCGAGTGTCTATGAGAAAATGAAAGAATGGGATCGCGCCATCGAGGAGATCGAAATCGCCCAGCGCATCGGACGCGAAAATAATGATGAATATGCCATCTCCATTGCGGAAAAAAAGCTGGGCTTCATCAAGGGCCGGATGAACCTGAGCAAGGAGGAGTTTAACCG
>JADFGI010000064.1 GCA_022567815.1 Nitrospinota bacterium | reverse complement strand
GACCATTGCCGAGTAGACGGCCATGCGGATGTCTTCATACTCCTTGTTCTGGACGTCTTTCCAGTCGGGAGAATCGGAGTCGCGTGGCGAAATCTCCCACTTGTCGTCGACAACGCCCAGCCCCTTTTGCTCCTCGTGGCGGGCCGTTCGGATCGCGTCGTACCCGGCCATATAGTTGCCCTCGTATTTCGCAATGTCGTCTTCCCGGGCGTGCAGCGGCCAGTGGGGAGCAGTGAAGGCGACGTACTGGAAGAAGGGCATGCCCATTGCAACCGATTCGTCGATCTGCTCGACGGCATGGTCGACGATGGCGTCGGTCATGTGAAAATCGTCGGTCTCAACATCGATCAGCTGGTCTTCGAGGATCAGCGATTTCGGGTTCCAGTACGAGTCGGCGGCGTTGAGCAGTCCGAACGACCGGTCGAAGCCCCGCTGCTTCGGAAGTGGGTGTTTTTTGTCGCCAAGGACCCAGTTGGCACGGTCGCGGTTGTCCCAGCTGCCGGAAACGTGCCATTTGCCGGAGAGGAGCGTCCGGTAGCCCGCGGTTTTCAACACCTCGGCAATCGTGACGCAGCCGTCGCGCAGGTAACCCTGGTAGGCGGGGGTGCCGAGGTCGGTGGTCATTTGCCCGATTCCGGCCTGGTGCGGGTGCAGGCCGGTGAGCAAGGCGGCCCGCGACGGACAGCACCGGGCGCCGTTGTACATTTGCGTAAACCGAAGTCCGCCGTAAGCGAGCGAGTCGATGTTGGGCGTGCTGATCTCGCCGCCGTAGCAGCCGAGGTCCGAGTAGCCGAGGTCGTCGACCATTACGACGATGATGTTCGGCTTTTTGGTGAGCTTTGCTTCGCTATCTGGCATCGTCTTCCCCGTTATTATCTCGATGTGAACATTGTGCGACTCAATTACAGAGGCGTTTACCAAACGCGGTAAATAGATGGTGTACTCGGTAGTGACATATACCTCACGCGCTGCTGAGCCGAATCAGACTACATTAGGTTCATTCCGAAGCGGTTCTCTGCTCCACGCGCGCCAGCGGATTGAAGTTGTGCGAAAATCATCCACTGAGTGGCGTGGCTTACCGCACGGAGTCATCGACCTACGATGGATTACAACTGCCTGTTACCGGGTTTGGTTGCGAACGTGGTTGCGTGTCGAGCGGGACACCGACGAAGTTCGGTCGCACTCCTTATTTCGAGGAAATTGATTTCTGATACTGGCTGGTCGAGCTTCAAGATGATCAACATAGTTTCGACTGAACATTCCGCCGTTACTCCAATGCTTTGGTCTCGTGGATTTCCGCTCGGTCCAGGTCACCTCTATCCCTGTAAATCTTCGCTAGAGCTAAGTGGGCAAGTCGCGCCCCCTGAGTCCCCGGCTGTTTTTCTGTAGCGACGATCAAGTCGGAAATACCTTCATCCTCTAGCCCCAGTAGAAATCGCGAGATACCCCTTGCGAACCAAGCTTTAGACCAACCGTGGGTGCGATTCTCGGTCTTGATCGCATTGTTGGCCAATTCTATGGCGAACTCATACTCTCCAACGCTGGCAGCCGCAGTGGCTGCGGTCCCGGTTAGCGTCGGATATCCGGGATAATACTCGGCAATTCTCGAGTATCGTTCGAGTAGTTCTGATGAGAACTCAGAATGGCCCCGCTCCACCATTGTGGCCGCGATTTTGGCGAGCGCGAGTTGAGCGCCAAGCTCGTATGGGTTCCGCGATTCCGCATCCAACCAGAGTTCCCGCGCACGCAGGATAAGGGATTGTGCGAGTTCGGATCGACCATCTGCATACAAAGTCGCAGAAGTAGTGAAGTACGACTCGTACAGTGTGTAAGTCACGCTTTGTCGGTCTGGAGCACGGCGATGGGCCTCTAAATAGCTTTCCCCGGCATCGATGGGGGAAACTAAGTTCGACGAGTTGGTCAGAATTGCGGTCGAGCCGAGTCGCCGCACATCCCACCCGATGAATATGCTCGTCATCAGGAGTATGCCCATCATCCCCAGACCGATCATCATCAATCGCCCGCCTAAACTTGCTGTCGCCCTGTCACTAAGGCGAGAGGAGTCTGGACGAGCAATCGGCACAGGCCCGCTCACAGTCAGCGCGTAACTGGCAAGTACAGCCCCGAGAACTACCAAGGCCGGTGTGAGATCCGATACTCGCGGCACACCGGTCTGCATTTCGATCGATTTACCGATGAACGCAGCCAAAAACACCGAGGCCAAAATTAGTTGTAGCGAATCCCGGGGGACATGTTTCCGTAAGCCAGAGAATAACCTTTTTGCGATCAGAATCAGACCCGCAAACACTGCGGCAAGGGAAATCAGACCAAGGAGTCCCGCGGTCACGAAAATGTGTAGCGGAAGATTGTGGGCATTAGCCTGCAGCTCAATAACTGAACGCGGTGAAACAGCGAGTGGGTAAGAGTGAACGAACATATCCGGTCCGAGACCGTATACCGGTCGAAGTAAAGTCTTGAGTCGCGGCTCTTCCTGTGGAACTTTTGGGTTAACGATCAGGCTAAGAGCTGTTCGCCAGATTTCAGAACGTCCTCTCAGTCCGCCTGTGCCACGGTCAATTTGCTCATCCGCCAACGAGCTTATTTCGTCACCAATAGATCTGAACCTCCCTGCGCTATCTACAGAAGCTGGGGACGGAGAAACGGCTATCACAAATGTGAAAATTGTTGCCCCGAGGACCACGACCGCCGACCTGGCTACTCCCGTTCTGCCCAGACTGGCGGCGATCGCGCCTCCCGCGGTGTCGGTAATCGAAAGAGGCAACGCGCCCGGCGTGATCTCCAAGCCCGCCGCCCCCAAGGCCGCCGAATACCCGGCCGTTCCTGAAGACGATGCTTCGTTGATCAGTGTCACTACGTCGCCGAGGGTCTCGGCGTCGCTCAAATCCACATGGATGGTTCCGGTGCCGCCTACCTCGTTGAGAACGAGCGTACCGCTCTCGAGTCGGGTCCGATCGATTCCGTTGATGTCATCCAGTCTCGTCGTCTCGGTGAGCGGTGGCGACAGGTCCAGGCCGTTGGACACGGACTCGGACAGCGCGCCAAAGACGAGGTTGCCCGGTGTGCTAATGGGCGAGAGCAGCCCGTCATCGACCCGCGTGACCAGCTCGGCCGTATCGCCCACGTAGGCGACTCCCCCGAGCGCGGATCGGAACGGTTGGTCCGTCGTCATGCGTCCGCCGAAAATGAATCGACCGAGCAGGCTTCGGTTTCCAACGGCGACGATCTGTTCCCGGATGGCAGCGATCACAACCGACTCGGCCTCACGTTCTTCGGCGCTGGTCAGGTTGCTGACGTTCTGGCTGGCCACGGCACCCGCTTCGATAAGCAGTTCGTTGATTTCGAGCATTGCGCTCTCGCTGGCGCCGAGGAAATTGGCACCCTGCCGCAGGTTGGCGACAAACTGATCCTGCCGGGCATGCGCGCTGCGAAGGTCCAACACGCGCCCCGCAGCGATCGGGTTTTCGCTCGCAGAGACGAACGCCCTGCCCGAAGCGATGCGCGCCTGAGCCGCAAAGAGCTCGCGCTGCGTCCGCCGGAGCGACTCGGTCACGAAACTCGCACGGAGGTTGTGACTGATTCGCGTAACTTGTATGGGACTGATCGCCATGATCCGTTTACTCGTTAGAACCGCTCTCTGACAGTCGCGGTTCTGCTTGCCCCGGAACAATCCGGGCGAAACCTACCTAACAAGGGTGATCAGCTCCGCGAGCAGATCATCCACCACACCGATGAACCGGGCTGTTCCTTGAAACGCCCGTTGAAACTTGATCAACTGAATGGCCTCTTCGTCGAGATTTACACCGCTGATGCTCTCCCGCTGTGTTTGAAGCGAAGTCAGGATCGAAGACGCCGCGTCCACGTTGTCCCGCGCCGCTGCGGTCGCGACGGCGGAAGCTCCGGCCATCAAGCGATAGAACGCGGGAATCGACGTGGCATCGAGCCTATTGCTGGCGAGTGAGCTCAACTGCGCGATGCGCCCGGCCATGCTGCCGTCGCCGGGAAGAAAGACGGACGCGGACGCCAGCAGCGAAGGCTGCGCTTTCAACGTCTCGTTGACGGCGATGCTGCGCGCGTCTGATCCGGAGAAAAACGTGTTGATTCCGAGGGCCGCGAGAACACCCGAGGTGTCGGGTCGCGCGTCCTGACCGTCAAACCCGAACACGAAAGTGACGCCCTCATCCGCATCGAGACGCAATCGACTGTCGTTGGTCACCGAGGCCGTGACGCCCTCGACTTGTGCGGTGATGTCCACGGCCACGGACTTCACCCCCGGCGGAGCCCCGAACCTGCTGCTCAAGGACGTGCCGGCCACCGGCGGCAGTTCCAGGATATCCAACTCCCCGGTTTCAAAAAGGGTCAACGCGGTGGTCGGCTCTTTCACCACATAAACCAGAACCTTATCGATTGCTGGTCGACCTTCGTAATGCCGGTCGTTGGCTTTTAAAATCAGTTTGTATTCGTGTTTCCACTCGGCAAGGATGAACGGGCCGTTGGTCACGATGTGTTCCGGTTCCGTCCATAGATCTCCATATTTGTTGACGATATCCTGCCTCTGCGGAAAGGTCACCATGAAGGTGGTGATGCTGGGAAAATAGACCACCGGTTTTTTCAAGCGGACTTCCAGGACCAGCGGTGAAATCGCGCGAACCCCCACTTGGGAAGGATCGGTGATTTTGCCGGAATTGAATTCGGCGGCGTTTTCAATATCAAATAAAAAATAAGCGTACTGCGCGGCGGTTGCGGGATTGAGCAGTCGTTTCCACGAATACTCGAAATCCCCGGCGGTGACGCGTTTCCCATCGGTCCAGAACACATCGTCGCGCAGATAAAAAGTGATGACCTTGCCTTCTTCGGAGAATTCCCAGCGTTTGGCTACGGCGGGGACGGCTTCCAGGTCGGCATTATACTGCGTGAGCCCCTCCATAAGGTTGGTGAGCAGGTTGAAGGAAATGCTGTCGGTGGCCAGTGTCCAGTCCAAGGTAGGCGGCTCGGCCCGTACCGACATGCGAAACGTTTTTCCTTTTTCGATATCGGAACCCGAGCAACCTGAAAGGAACCCTGCAAGGGAAAAAAGGGTAAATAAAAAAAGGCTGGAAAATACGCTTCGTTTTCTATGAAGGAGAAATGACGGCTTCACGGGATTGGTTTGATCAATTCGGAAGAAAAAATGTGCATAAGAGTCCAGATAAAAATTTTTACTTGAAAAATTGCGCTATGGCTCCATATTGTTCTTTTCTAAAACCTGGTAAGTCACCCTTAAATTCAGTTTCGGTTTCGGCATATATCCGATCGATTTTTTTTAATAGATGTGGTTCAAGGTTATTTATTATGTCCTCCTCCAAACCTTCGACATCTATTTTCAAAATATCGATGGTTCCGTTTTTGTTCAGAATATCTTGCACCACTTCATTTGCGTTTTTAACCTGGACTTCTATCTGGTTTTCCATTTCACTTTTATTCAATCCTCCATACCGCCCGGTTGGTTCCCATCCAAATGAGCTGGTTCCATTTTCAAGCCCCACGGCTACCGGATCCAGTTCATATCTATTTTCAAAACCTTGCAAATTCCTTTTAAGCCTTTCTATATTTTTTGGAAGAGGTTCGAATAAAAAAACTTTTACTTGGGTGTTCCGCGTTAAAAAATAAAGAGCGCTGATTCCAATGTTGGACCCAAAATCGACCACACAGGAGATATCCTTTCTTGCGCGATAATCCAGCTTCCCAAAACATTCCACAACCGTGATCATGTCGTCGGAACAATAAAGAGTCACCTTTTGCTTTCCTATCGGGGTTCTTACAAAAATTTCTTTGGGATATGAACCAAACCGAAAAACGTATTCCAGAAAAACCCCCAAGGGACTATGAAAATATCGAAAAATATTTATAAAGGCTATGTAGAATTGCTTCTTGAAAAATGCTGAAAAAATTCCGATTTTCGTGCGGTGATACATAAAGTCCAATCTATACACGGTTCAATTTTATTTGACGGCTCGGAGGAGTGGAGGTAGGGGGTATTTTCATGGTTCAAGTGCACGAACCCGCCGCATTGGTTCACTTTACACCACTTGGTTTCCTCACTCAATTTCAATCCTTCCTGGAAACAGGAATTTTGCTTCAGGAATTTTGCTTATGGAACCGTTAATTTTTCAATCTGTTAGGTTAGGGGGTATATTGCCAGGACATTGTTTAACAAAACTTTCGACAATGAAACCGTAATCTTAATGATTGTTTTATTTGCTAATTCTACAAATTTCACTGGATTCCAAGACAGGGATTGCGGATCCCACTCTTCTAACATATTAATCCTTTACTTTTCAAGGGACCTAGCTAAAATAAAAACCTTTAACCAATTCCAGAAAAATCATGGCTGACGATATCTCCTACATTCGTAAATGGTTGCGTAGAGGCATTAGCAAGGACGGGCTGACCCTCGACCTTTCCGGTAGAAGCATCGGCAATCCTGAAGCTCTGGAACTTGCCGAAAATCTTGTGGTCCCCGACCTGGAAATTTTATTCCTGCACACCAATAAAATTAAGGATATTGGATTGGAAGAGCTGGCCGGATCGGAACTTTTTGAATCCCTTAAGGAATTGTGGTTGTACCAAAACCGGATAGGCAACGACGGGGCCAGGGCCTTGGCGGAATCCACGAAACTGACCCGATTGAAGTACCTGAGCTTATACACCAACCGTATCGGCGACGATGGCGCGGTTGCGCTGGCCGAGTCTTCCTCGCTGGGTAATCTGGAAACTCTGGATCTTTCGTTCAACCGGATTGGCGACAAGGGCGCGATGGCTTTTGCCAATTCCACTCATTTGAAAAACTTGAAGGTTTTGCATCTGGACGCCAATCGCATTGGTTATGACGGTATGGTGGCTTTCGCCCAGTCCAAGGGACTTCCAAGTTTAACAACTCTCAACCTAACCTACAACAAACTCGATCCCCAGGGCTTACAGATACTGCAAGACTCAAAACGCTTGCAGGCCATGAAAGCTGTGAAGACGGATTTGCTTGTTGCTGACGACTGATTAATGGATTCCAATAAACGCGATTTACACCTGGTTCGCCTTCTGCGGGAAAAAGTCGAACTGAGGGACAATGTTCTCGACCTGAGGTATGAGCGTATCGGAGATGCGGGAGCCACTCTGCTGGCGCGGAGTTTCGATCTTTCCTGTGTCACCCGGCTTGACTTGAGTTGGAATGAAATGACCAGCCAGGGCCTGAAAGCTCTTGCGCAATGTTCTTCGCTGTCCAACCTGAGCACGCTGATTTTGGACGCAAACAAAATCGGCAATGCGGGGGCCAACGCTTTGGCCGGGTCACCCCATTTCGCAAAATTGCAATCCCTCAGCCTGGTCAACAATCTAGTGGGCGACGAGGGAGCCCTGACCCTGATAAAATCTTCATCCTTGGAAAACCTGCAGACGCTGGTCCTGGAGATGAATCGCGTGGGCCGCTCCCGGCTGACAAAATTTCCCGACGGTCCGGCCAACCCGGCACTCAAACTATTGAACCTCAGGCGCAATGAAATCGGCGGTATCACCCTGGCCGACTGGGTGCAAACCGGCGCCTTCAGCCATTTGCGCCATTTGAATCTGGGATGGAATAGTATCAAGGACCACGGAGCCAAAATCCTGGCTAAGGCCCCGACCCTAAACCGGATTGAAGAACTGATTCTTGATACCAATTCTATAGGAAATGAAGGGGCACTGGCTTTAGCGGATTCCAGGCATCTGTCGAATCTGACCGCCCTGTATATGGACGGCAATGAGTTTGCCGGCAAGGGAGAAACCGCTTTACAGGATATGAAAATCCATCTCCTGGTGAAAAAAAACCTATTGGGAACGGTTTTGAACCTCAACGAAAGCCGTCTCACTAACAAAGACCTGCAAGCTCTGGCCCGTTCGGAAAAGCTAAGGGATGTGGAAACGCTTTCCCTCCGCGCCAACGATTTTGATTACCGGGGCCTGCGGGCTCTGACCGAATCCGGAGCGATGAAAAAGCTGAAATCCCTGAACCTGATGGACAATGAAATCGGCAACAAAGGCGCGGTGCTTTTGGCGGAATCCGGGATGCTGTCCCAATTGAAAATTCTCAACCTGGAGAAAGCACGTATCACCCTTCCGGGATTCCTGGCATTAGCCCATTCGGATCAATTTGGAAAGCTGGAGGAATTCAACATCAGCCTCAACGATATAACGGAAAAAGGCATCCACGCGCTTTCCATGTCAAAAAACTTTCAGCATCTGAAAAAATTGCGGGCGTTGGATATTTTCATGGGCGATCCGGGATTTCAATCTATTGCTATTTCCGACCACCTCGGCAAACTGGAAGAATTGGAGCTGAATGGAAACGCCATTACCCGTAAGGGTGTTGACTCTTTTTCAGTCTCGCCAAACCTGTCATCTCTCAAGAAACTCGACCTGCGCCGCAACAAATTTAAAATGGAAGATAAGATTTTTCTGCAGGATTCCCCGTGCTTCAAAAAAATCGAAACCCTGCGGTTTTAGTCTGTTAATCATAAAATAGCAGGTTATTTTAAACCCCACCCCTTTGTTTTTCATACCGTAATCGTAGATTTCCTGGCGCTTTCCTTCCCAGGTGATTCCTCATTTGCCAAAGCCTCGGGTAGAATCGTCGGCCTTTTTATTGCAGACGGCCATGTCCAACACAAGCTGGTTTTCTTCTTCCAAAGTTAATTTTGCCCTCTGAGGGTGGATGAACAATTTGTCAGAAAGAATATAAAGCCCGTTAATAGAATCAGTTGGCGAATCATGGTTTCCTGGATTTGGTTGTACGGCTTATACAAATGCTTCGGCCATTTCCTAACAGGTTGCTGAAAAACTATTATTGCCATGCGCAACTGTCACACTGAGCCTGTCGAAGTGTGGAAACCACCCTTGTCATCAAGGTCATACTTCGACAGGCTCAGCATGACAACAGTGAAAACACTCGAGTTTAGGACTTTTTCAGCGATCTGCTAATTTAACACATTTGTGACCTGGGTATGACAGGCCTGTGACTGAAGTTCGGTATGATGAACTCAATAAGTTAAAAAAAGTTCTTGACGTTTGATTTTTTTGCAGTTAAAAGTATGAATCCTTAAAATACATTGAAAAACCAAGTGTTCGCTTTTGCGTTCCAGGTTTGAGGAGAAGGGAATTTACCATGACCAAACAATCAACGGTTAAAACATTTTCCTTTGAGATAATCATTACCGTATTGATTACGGTGATCGTCGCCTTTTATTTTGCCTTCCCCCGCGCCGGTCAAGCGGAGGTGGAAACAGCCGACACCTTAAGCCAAAAAGTGATGATCCTTTACCATGACGGGAACTATGAAGCCGCTTTTCCCATTGCCAGGAAAGTTTTAAGAATTCGGGAAAGAACCCAGGGTTCGGATCATTACGATGTGGTAGTGGCTCTGCAAACTCTTGCAGGGCTTTATGAGGTGGTAGGAGATTACCCCAAGGCCGCTATTTTCGATAAACGGGCCCTGAAAATATTGGCAGAAGATTCCGATCCCAAGACCCTACCCGCGACCTGAAAATTTTCATCCCTGTATTTCTGTCCGCTGGATTCCTAGAGAACTCCGAAATAATCCTGCTGGAGGGAAGTCTCAAGAGGCTGAAATTTTTTTGGACAAATAAACAAAAAGATTTTTACGATGGATCGGGCGGATTCCATGACATCCACGATATGTAGATTCATTTTTGCGATCCGTTGATCGAAAATGGTTTTAAAATACGACGCCACAGCCTGTTTTTGTTTCTCCTCCGTTTCAAACCCGGATTTAACAAGGCTCGATAGTTCCCCTGAATCAATCCAGAACCCACTGCATTTGGCACATTGACACACCTCCACATCCCGTTCCCTGCTGAAAAAATGCCGAAACAAAAGAGAGGTTTCACATTGGGGACAAATGGCCTCGACATTGCGGAAAAACCGGACGCCATCCGCCTTCGGTACGTTCAATAGCCGGGCACCGGTTCCGTGGCTTTTTTTATCCAATTTCAATAGTTCAAATCGACCGAACCACAATCCGCCACACCCTTCCTGGCAGACAAAGACCCTGAGGCCCCCAGCCGACATCTCAAATAGTTTCAATTTACAGGACGGACACTTCATTCACGGTTCTCCGGCAGAAAAATCACGGCTCTTGAAATCAGGCGATCTGGTTGACAAAATCGACTCCCTGACCTAGAGTGATTTTATCATTCCAAATAGTTACCAGCCTTAAAAATGCATTGTCATTATTTCACGATTTTATCAGCGGAGGAAAGCAATGAAGAAATCTTTTTACGCTACGTTTCTGATAATTGTCACCACGTTTTTTTTAACAACAGGTTGTGATAAAGGAACAACAAAATCAGAAGGGAAAAAGCCAGCCGAGGATGAAAAATCCATTGCGGCTGTCGAGAATCTAGTCATTGTCGGCGCACTCACAGCCCCGGACGCCGAACCGGGAGCTACGGAAAATAATGAGGGCGTGGGACATTACAAAGAGGAACATTGGAAAATCTCTGCGAAACACTTCCGTGAAGCCATTGCCGCCGGTCCCAAATTGGCCGAGGCGCATTATAATTTAGCCCTTACTCTCGACAAGCTGGGAGACCACGGGGAGGCGACCAATCATTTTCGCGAAGCGCTGGAATTGGCGCCTGACAATCCAAAAATCAAGGATTCGCAAATCCTTAAGGATCACTTGGGGATGTAATTCGTTCCGGAAAAATGGCCCCACTACGTGGGGAGGACCCCGTCACACGGGGAGGAAGCTTGGGCCTGACGCTACGCGAGGCCCTGAATACATAACAAGGGGTACGCTACGCTCACGAGCCCCGGAAAACCATCATTCTCGTCATCGCGAGCCGCTATCAGCGGCGCGGCGATCCAGACTTCCTGGATTTACCCCTAAGGGGCACGAGAGCTTGGGTAGAATATTACGTCTTCGCTCTGTTCGCAATGACGGATAATTGTTTTTTGCACGGAATAGAATTTGGTTAGCCAAGAAGCATTGCACGGCGTGAGCAAACTCCCCCTCGCGGGAGCGAGCGTCACGCTGGTTGGATCCAGGCTCAGTCAGGCGGAGCCGTTCATTCCATTTTTCTCGAGCGGAAATAGTAGTTTTGAAAAATGGGCGGCAAAGCCCTTTTAAGAAACTTATCTGCCAGGTTATAAAACTGTACAACAGCCGGACTGCTTTTTATTACTT
>JADFGI010000444.1 GCA_022567815.1 Nitrospinota bacterium | reverse complement strand
TTCACTCCAAAGACAGTTGCTAACCCCTGTGATATTTAACATTAGCTCTCATGCCCTCCGCTACGGGTATTTTAAAAAGGGGGAATCGGCTCCCCCTTTACCAAAGGGGGCCGGGGGGATTTGTTAAGATATTCATAGGACTAAACAACTAGCATCGGTGTTCAACTTTTTCCCGTGAAGATTTTCATCCCCTCCTCCATTGGTGGAATACCCACAAAACATAGGGCTGTTATGGTCCCTTTGCGATCCTGGCGGCTTTGCATGACAAAGGTTTTCTGCCGATCCTGTCCGATTTATTTCAATCCAATACCGCACGGATACAATCAGTCGCCGTGTCGATCATTGTTTTTATTTCCTCAATCGAAATCACCAGCGGCGGAATAAAATATACCACATTCCCCAAGGGACGCATCAGGACGCCGCGCTTCAACCCTTCCTGGTAAATCCGGTATCCCACCCGATCTTCAAAGGGAAAAGCTTCTTTTGTTTCCTTATCCTTTACCAACTCCGCCGCCGCGATCATTCCTGTTTGCCGGAACTCGCCCACCCAATTTAACTCCTGCAAACGTTTTCCGAATTCCTTCAATGCCTGAATCTTTGGCTGTAATTTTTCAAGGAAATCGTTTTCCGTCAACATCGCCAACGATTCATTCGCCACCGCACAGGCCAATGGATTGGCGGAATAACTGTGACTGTGGACGAATAATTTCATCGTGGCAAAGTCGTCATAAAAAGCCGAATAAATTTCATCTTCCGTGAGCGTCGCCGCCAAAGGCAGGTAACCGGAGGTGATCCCCTTGGAAAGACATAAAAAGGTCGGACTCAATTCATGCTCCGCGGAAACAAAGAGCGAACCCGTCCGCCCGAACCCGACGGCGATTTCATCGTAAATCGTGTGGACGTTATGAACCTTGCAGGCTGATTGAAGTTTTTCCAAATAGACCGGAGGATACATCTTCATCCCCGCCGCTCCCTGTACCAGAGGTTCTATGATGACCCCCGCCAGAGTATCCTGATGATCCGCCAGCGTCTTTTGCATGGACTCAAAACATTCCGCTCCGCAGGTTTCAGGTTTCAATCCATAGGGACAGCGATAGCAATCGGGACCCTCCACTTCAATATTGGACATGAGAACTTCATTAAAATTTTCACGGAACATGTCGATCCCGCACAGGGACAAGGCCCCCAAGGTCTCGCCATGATATCCGCCTTTGAGGTAAGCAAATTTGCGTTTGCTCGCGTGCCCCGTCTGCCGCCAGTATTGCAGGCTCATTTTGACCGCGACTTCCACCGCCGTGGAGCCGTTGTCGGAAAAAAAAACTTTTCGCAAATTATCCGGGGACAACTCGATCAACCGGGCGGCCAGGTCGATGGCAGGTTTGTGGGTGATTCCGGCGAACATGACATGGGCGACCTTGTCCAATTGGGCTTTCAAAGCAGAATTGAGGCGGGGATGATTGTGCCCAAACAGGTTCACCCACCAGGAGGAGATCACATCGAGGTATTTATTGCCGTCCCGGTCATAGAGATAAACCCCGTCAGCCCGCTCGATCAAAAGCGGCGGAACCGATTCATGATCCTTCATCTGCGTACATGGATGCCACACAGTGTGGAAATCCATTACCAAATCCGTATCCGATTTTTGATTTAATTTATTCATCCTATTAAAGGTGATAGCGGCTGGGCGAAAATTCCGCTATTTCATCCTTCAATGTTTCCAGGATAATGCCCGTTACATAATCTGCCTGATTGGGCGTTTGCAAGATGCCGTTGCGATAATGGCCGGTGGAATAATACAAATTATTATAGCGGGCGCTTTTCCCCATGACTGGCATCAAGTCCTCCGCCGCCGGACGCAGGCCGGTCCACGACTCGATCAACGGAGCCTCCCGCAAACACGGGAGAATGGCAGACGCCCGATCGATCAAACCTTGAATAACCTCATCTTCCACGGAAGCGTCAAATCCCCGGTCTTCCATAGTAGAGCCGACGACAAAACCGTGACCACCGCGCCAGGGGGCGATGTAGGTCAACAGGCCGTGAACGGTGTATTCCAAAAGACCATCTTCCACCTGAACCCGGCACATCTGCCCTTTTATCGGTTTCATGGGCAATGAAACATCGAGGATTTTGCCCAATTGTTGCGACCAGCTCCCCGAAGCCAAAACAAACTTTTTTCCTTTGATGTCCCCTGAGTCGGTCACCGCACACTCGATGCTCGACCCGTCCCGGATAAATCCGGTGACATTTTTTTCCAGAACCGCGACCCCCAACTGACGCGCCGCCGCCACCAGGGAATCGTGCAACTGCCGGTTGTTGACCTGCCCTTCCCCCACCCACAAAACCTCGCCGCAATTTTTTGAAAGATAAGGAGCTTTTTTGCGAACCTTGACCGGGTCCCAAACCTCA
>JADFGI010000443.1 GCA_022567815.1 Nitrospinota bacterium | reverse complement strand
ATTTTTAAGAAAACACGCGGACTGACCCCACTACGTGGGGAAGAAAAATGGGGTTGACGCTAACAGGTTGCTGAAAAAGTCCCAGGCACGAGGGTTTCCACCGTTGTCATGCTGAGCTTGTCGAAGCATGACCTTAATAATAAGAGCTGTTTTCACACTTCGACAGGCTCAGTGTGACAGTTGCGGGTAACAAAAATAGTATTCCCGTAGCCTGTTAGGAGGGGACGGAAGTGGATGACTGGCTTTTACTTGAAACAAGTTATTTTCACAAATCATTCAGATCCCAGTTGTAATCCAGGTATTTCAATTTCCCACCGAAATCCTTAAGGCTCTTTTGCCGGGAAGGGGAAACATGCTGGCTGATAAACTTGGTCACGCCACCCTGTGACTCAAAATCTCCCTCAAACCATTTAAAAATGGAAGAAACATAAATCCTCTTTTTCTTCCCGTTAATTTTCATTCCCTTGCCAGTGTTTTCAAGGAATTTTTTTACCTGATCGTCCAACTGCTCGTTGAGCCGCTCCGGCGTGTAGGCCTCTTTTCTGAGGTCCGGACAACTTACCGAAGCGCAGACGATGGCCACATGAATTCTGGGCTCGCCCATTTTTCGCAGGATTTCATGTTCGACCTCGTCCAAGGAGCGTTCCTTCCCCGCCACCACTCCCGCCGGACGCTTCCAGACCGATTTGAACAGACTGCCCACGTCCTTGATGCTTTTCACCGGATAATTATCCACCACCACCTTCACCGCCAGAATATTATAGGTATTGATCCAAAAAGATAATTTTTCCTCTTTGGTCTTTAAGCCATCCAGAGAGGCGGTTTTCAATCCTTCCGTTACTTTTTTTAATCCGGGGTCTGCCTTCAAACTCTTGTATGCCACCGTATTGAGAACGACTCCATCTCTAGTTGCCGTTCCCACATGTGTCTTCAGCAGAGCATCCCATCCCGAAAAATCAAAGGCCGCCGCCAACGATACATGGAAAGAAAACAAAAATAAAACCAACGCAGAATGAATGAAAACCCGCACTTTATTTTTTAACATGACGCTCCTTCTAAATTTTTAAATCCTTCGTCCTTGAACAAACCAACCGAGATGCAAGAAATTAACCATCCTTTTGAGAACATTAGTATACTTGGACAACCAACCCTTACAAAAAAACCTGGGGTCAGAACCGGATCAGGTGCGATTCATTTGCTGTTAAACCAAAGAGAAATTTTTCGTAACCAGATAATAAACCCTAAAAAAACACCCGTTTTGCATTAAAATAAGACAATGGTCAATTTATTCAAAAATATGTTTCCCAAAAAGGGCAGGAGGGTTCCCTCCTATCTGTCCTGGACGGACGCTGATCCCAAGGATTTGTTGTATATTTCCGATCTGGACGGGACCCTGCTTTCTTCATCGGGAAGCCTTTCCACCGATTCTATTCAACGGCTCAATCACCTGATCGACTGCGGTCTGAAATTTACCATTGCCACGGCGCGTAATTACGACTCCGCCCACCCCATTCTCAAGGGGCTCAATCTGAAAATTCCCGCCATCCTGTTCAATGGCGTTTACCTCACCGAATTTAAATCGGGACAGAATGTTTTTCTCGCTGATTTTATCACCCAGGAAGTGGTGCAGGAAATGTTGAAGCTGGTCACGCCTATGGGACTGCACCCTTTTATCTATTCATATTTTTCCAATGGGGAAAAACACCGTGTGTATTACCGCCAGGCGGCCAATCCCGGAGCAGAAGCTTATCTTGCCAGCCTCGACGGGGATAAAAGATTGCGCAAGGTAGACGATTTTAAATTTTCCGATGAAGAAAAGGTGTCAGGATTTCTATTGATCGACAAGAAAAAGGTTCTCAAACCTATCCACCAGAAATTAAAAAAGAAATTTCCGCTGGAAATCAGTCTATACTTTGCGGAGGATGTTTCCCGCAAGGGTTATTACTGGTTACAAGCTTATCATCGGGAAGCCAACAAGGCCAATATGGTAAAACTTTTGGCGCAATATTTAAAACTTCCCATGAAAAATGTTGTGGTCTTTGGAGATTATATTAACGACCTTGGCATGTTCAACATTGCCGGACGCGCCATAGCCGTTTCCAATGCCATTCCGGAAGTGAAACGCGCCGCCCACGAAATCATAGGTTCCAATAACAATGGCTCTGTCATTGATTACCTGGAATCTCTGGGTTTTGGGTAACGTATTACTTTAAAGGGGGCTCTAAAAATTGATATTTTCTGGCCTTTGCAATCGCCAACCCCATACCTTTAGGGATTGTCTCATAGTCCAGATTGAATTTTTCGCGAAACCAGTATGCTGTTTTAACTTGAAAATTTCTATTAATGAACGACTCCGCCGCAAGCGGCCAGCCTGGGGGCTGGCTCGTCCGCAGAGAGCGAGTTTGCTCA
>JADFGI010000442.1 GCA_022567815.1 Nitrospinota bacterium | reverse complement strand
GTGATAATATTCCCTAGCCTTCGTGCCCCGCAAGGGGTAAATCCAGAGACCTTGGAAGACCCTAGGTCGCCACGCCGCTTGTCGCGGCTCGCGATGACGAAATATGCGAATTTGACGACACGCTCTAAATTGAATACACGTTTCACTAAGACGCCAGGTTTTCCTCTCTCGCCCGATGAATCCTTCCCCAACTGTTGGACCCATAAAGGATTTTGACCCAGAATGATCCCATTGCCTATTCCACATAATTTAGTTAAAATACTAAAATACAATAAGATATGTCGAAATTTCACACTATTTCCCGCATGATTATCGAACAAAACATCGAAGGTTACCGGTATTCCATCGAGCCCTTTCTGCTGGCGGACTTCATACGGATGCAGGCGGGATTTTCGGTTCTGGATGTGGGAACGGGATGCGGCGTCATTCCTCTGCTCATGACCATTCGGGAACCCGATTTGCAGGTCACCGCCGTCGAGGTGCAGGAATCTCTCTACAATCTTGCCGTTGAAAATATTAGCCAAAATGGACTCATCAATCGCATCCGGGTGATTCACGGGGATTTTCTGCAGGTCGCGCCAACTCTGGAAAAGGAAACCTTCGATCTGGCAATCTCCAATCCGCCTTACCGGAAGGCCGACACCGGACGCAAGAATCCCAACGGGGAGAAGGCCATCGCCCGGCACGAAATTTTACTCAACCTGGCCGCCATTCTGAAACACAGCGCCCCTCTGCTGAAACCGGGCGGGAAAATCGCCTTGGCGTATCCCCCCCTCCGATTGAATGAGACGCTAACAGAAATGAAAACCTGGGAACTGTTTCCCTCCCGCCTGCGTTTTATTCATGGAAGCCGGGAGGCCGACGCCAAAATTTTCCTCGTGGAAGGCATCAAGGGCACCCGGCCCGACTGCGTGGTGGAAGCGCCGCTTTATGTTTACGAAAACGAAAACTCATACACGGAAGAAATGAAACATATTTATGATTCCTTTAATCATACTGACGGGTCCGACGACATCGAAAAAAAGCGATACAGCGGCGGCCTTGGCTGAAAAGCTCGATACCGAAATCATCAACGCCGATTCGATGCAGGTTTATAAATATTTCGATATCGGTACCGCCAAGCCCTCGCACGAGGTGCGCCAACGCATCCCCCACCACCTCATCGACATTCTGGAACCGGACGAAACATTCAACGCATTCGATTTTAAATTACGCGCGCTGGAACACGTGCGGAAAATTCTGAATGCGGGGAAAACCCCCATCATGGTGGGCGGAACCGGACTCTACATCAAAGTGCTGACTCAGGATCACGATTGCGCGGCTCCCGTTTCCGAAGAGATCAAGAATGAGATTCAATCTGAAATCCGGGAAAACGGCGTTGAGTTCATGCACGCAGAACTGAAACGGATCGACCCAAAATCCGCGTCTTCAATCACCGCAACGGATGCGTTGCGCATCGAACGGGCGCTTGGGGTCTACCGTCAAACGGGAAGGAAGTTCTCAGAGTTCCATGCGGACGAATCCGCCGCCACTCATGAGTTTCCCATAAAAACTTTCCTGATCCACTGGAACCGGCAGGATCTTTATGACAACATAAACAAACGAGTGGACGAAATGATCGAAAAGGGTCTGGTCGATGAAGTGAAACATCTGCTGAATAAGGGTTACGATAAAACTTTAAAACCGTTCCAAAGCATAGGATATGCCCAAATGGTCCAACACCTGGAAGGGGATATTTCCTTTGACCGGGCGGTCTATGAAATCAAGCGCGAAACCCGGCACTACGCCAAACGCCAGATCACCTGGTTTAAAAAGGTTCCAGACACCATCCCGGTTTCCGCGGAAAATGCGGACACGCCGGAAACGTTGCGGGACAAAATTCTTTCCCGCCTTCCACAAGCGGCCGCTCTGGTCCTGGCTTGCGTTTTAAGCATCTCGTTACCCACTTTCAGTTGGGCGACGGACACGTCTTCTTACCAGGAGGGAGTCAGGCTTTTCAATCAGGGGAAGTTTGCCAAAGCCAGGAATCGCCTGCTCGCCGCCATCAATGCGGGCGCCGACCTGGCCCAGAACAAGCGGGCTCGTTATCTTTTGGGACACATCCACCTCGAAAAAAACAAAAATAAAAAAGCCATCGAGCTGTTCACCAAAAGCCTGAAAGAGTACCCGGAAATCGAAGATTACATTCGTTTGTCCCTGGCGAAAGCGTATTCAAACAACGGCCAAAATGAAGCCGCTCTCGGACAGATCCAACAGTTGCTGAAAAAATTTCCACAGACCGTCACCTATCCACAAGCCCAACTCCTGCATGCCAAAACCCTAAACCATCTGGGAAAGCCAAAACAGGCTATAAATGTTTTGCAACAGGCGGTTAAACGTATTTCTGGAAAATCTTCCCTGGACGAATTCAA
>JADFGI010000441.1 GCA_022567815.1 Nitrospinota bacterium | reverse complement strand
GGAGGGTTTGCCGGTGGAACGTTAGATAGCGGTCCGGCGGCAGGCGCCGCCGCAGGCAGTACCAGTGTGCCGTCCGGTTTTCTGGTGGGTCCCACAGCGGGTACGGCCTTGACCCTTGACGAGGTGAATACGATCGTCCAGCAAAGCAGGGACGCCGCCAATCAAACCAGGGCGGCGATTCGTCTGCCATTTACTGAAACCGCGAGAATGGTCATTGCCGTCGGCGACGTTAATGGCGATATTCTGGCGGTTTTCCGGCAATCGGATGCCACCATTTTCAGTCTGGATGTTGCCATCGCCAAAGCCCGCAACGTGGCCTACTTCAGCGGAAGCTCGGTGGCCAGCCAGGATAAGGTTGGCTTGCCGGATGGAACGGCCATCACCAACCGTACCATCAGTTTCGGCAGCCAGCGGTTTTTTCCTGCGGGCATCGATTTCGCGGGGCCTGGGCCTTTCAGGGATATATTGTTGAATGACGCAAGCAATCCCTGCTCCCAGGGCCGACAGACTGTGGATGCCAATCAGAGCGGGATCGTGTTTTTCCCGGGAAGTGCCCCGCTGTTTAAAAGCGGGGTGCTGGTTGGAGGCTTGGGAATAAGTGGTGATGGGGTAGAGCAGGACGATTTTGTAACGGCACTCGGGGCGAAAGGGTTTGAACCTCCCCCAGGTATCCGGGCAGACCAATTTAAAATTGATGGCGTCCGTATGCCGTATTTAAAATTTCCCAGAAACCCGACGAATTTGGGCAATTAAAAAATAAGAAGGCCTTTCTGAATGATTCAGTTTTAGTATGAAAAAAACGGACATAAAATCCATTCCGCTGTTATTGATCGGCCTTTTTTTTGCAGGCTTGGTTTTCGTGTCCGTTCCCCTGGCTCACGCTAAACCGGCTTCCCTGAGCCAATCCCCTGCAAAGTATATCTATTCGGAGGAGCACGGCAGATACAAGAGGATCGGGGAAGTGGTCGCGAAAAGAAAAGTAAGATCCCGCCGAAGCAGGTCTGGGGATGGAAAGCCTTCCGGCAAATCTGTCGAAAAATCGAAAGAACAAACCAAGAAAAAACCCGCCCCTCCACCCAAATCCATCGAAGGTCTTAAAACCTATGAGGATCGTTGGAGAACACTCTATGAGGAAAATCTCATCGACCCCTATAACCGGAATATACTCAAGGGGGACCGGCCCATCATTGGTCAGGATGTTTTTTTTGCGATTCGTATGGACAGCATCAGTCGATTTGAGTGGTTTGGGATGGTTCCCACTCCCAGCGGTGTGAGCGCGGCTGATCCCATCAGTGAAGAGTTTTTCGGTGGCAACCGAAAATTTCAATTCTTGCAGGATTTCAGGTTTACTTTCGAGTTATTCAAGGGAAATACTTCTTTCCGTCCGCGAGATTGGGAAATCCGGCTGGTTCCGGCAATAAACCTTAACCGCATAACTGCCAGTGAAAACGGGATTATTTCAAGGGATGTTCGGGATGGAACCACTCGGACAACGGATGACTTTGCCTTGGAAGAAGCCTCCGTGGAATATCATATTGCTGATATAAGCCGTTTTTATGATTTTGTTTCCATCAAGGGCGGGATACAAAAATTCAACTCGGATTTCCGGGGGATCATCTTCGAAGATATAAACCTCGGCGTCCGCCTCCTCGGAACCCTGGACAATAATTTTTATCAATTCAACGTTCTTTATTTCGATATGTTGGAAAAGGATACCAACAGCGAATTGAACACCTTTGATGATCGCAGGCAAAATGTTTTCATTGCCAATTTTTACGCACAGGATTTCCTGACCAAGGGCTACACGGCCCAGTTGAGTTTTCATTATAATGAGGACGATCCCACGGTTGAGTTCGACAAAAATCTATTCCTCGTGCGTCCGGATGCTGTCGGGTCCGTCACTGCCCACAAAGTTGTGGCAAAATATATCGGCTGGACGGGCGAAGGACATTGGGGACGGGTCAACATCAGCCACTTCTTATATTATGCCTTCGGAAAGGATTCCTTCAACAATATTGCCGGCAGACAAGTCGATATTGATGCGTGGGCCGTCGGGCTGGAGTTATCCGTGGATCATGACTGGGTTCGTTACCGATTCAGTTTCCTGCATGCCTCGGGGGATGATGACCCTGAGGATGACGTGGGAAGCGGGTTTGACGCTATTTTTCCCAATCCCAATTTTGTGGGGGGGCGCAACACCTTCTGGATCGCCCAAGCCATTCCACTTGCCGGAACAGGGGTTCAATTGGTCAATAAGGACAGTGTGTTTCCCAATTCACGCAAACTATTAAAGAACGCCATCAGCGTCCACCAAGGGTCTTTTTCTTCTTCTAGAAACTCCGCCGGGCCTTGGAGTAGTGAAGCAAAAGTCCTCACCTGAGTAGTTTGCATTGAGGGCAAGTTTGGCGCGTACACCCC
>JADFGI010000440.1 GCA_022567815.1 Nitrospinota bacterium | reverse complement strand
AATAGGAAAGTCCGAATATTCCCAATATGAACGAGTAGTTCAGGAAACCGGCGCTGCCGTCCCTTGGCTCCCCCTGGTCTTCCTTGACAGGTGTTTCGCGGCTTTTTGCCACCCCCATTCTCACCTGCCCAACGGGGCCCAGCACGAGGTCGGCCTCCAAACCGAAATTGGCCACGTCAACCTCGATCAGCCCTGCCTGGCCGGTGGGATCGAAAAAGCCGGTTCTGGCCAATTCCAGGCGGAAACCGCCGGTCATGTTTGTGGTCAGACCCATCCGGTGCGATGCCAGAAAAGCCGGGTCGCCATAATCGAAGTTTTCCTGCCCGATTTTTTCACGGATGGCGCCAAGGGAGTAACTGAACTCCTGCAGCCCGGGTTTAAGAAGACCGGGTGAAACAAAATACGGAACAATGAACTCCTTTTTCCGGCCAAAGGCATCGGTGACCACAATTTTCAACTCGCCACGGCCCTGGGTGTTGGGCAGGTTCAGCAGTTCGAATGGCCCGGCGGGAACATTTTCCTTCTTCATTAATATGTTGTTCCGATAAACCTCCACGACCGAAGGTGTTTCCGCCAACCCGGAAAACCCGACCAGGGGGGATGACACAAACCCGGGTGTGAGCGAAAACCTGCGGGATAAATGCAACCCGCCATACTGGCCCCCGCCTCCAAGTTGCCCTGTGCCCGTAAAAAAATCACCGGCCACCAGCCGCATTCTGTCCTCCCGAAAATCCCAGATGAGACTGGAGATCAATCTCTTTGAAGTTTCCACTCTCCCCTCGCTCGAAGGACGCGCTTGATAGTTGAAAGTGGAATGTAACAGCGTGTCTCCCAGGCGGATCGCGACCTCCCAAGGAACGGAGAGACTCGAAAACCGGTCATTGGTGTCCAGGGAATAGGTGACATTATAATTGAGGTAGGCCGAATTTTGCCTGGTCACCTTTAGTGGCCTTTTTCCGGTTTCGGCATAGTCAACCACGTGCCGGCCCAACTTGCGGGCATCGGTGGTGATGTGGAGCGTGAGGGTGTTCAGATCCAGTTTGAATTCCAGATCGGGCTTCATGCCCTCCAGGGAAACGTGCGGCTCGCCTTCGAAGTCGACGGTTTTTTCCGGCAAGGCTTGCAGGTTCATCGCCGCAAGCGCCTTCCTCTGCACCAGAATATCGCCTGTTTCGGTCAGCACCACGATGTGGTCTCCCTTGTCCGATGAATTCAGTACAATCCTGACAGGCACCGGGCCGGAATCCTGAGCGGCCAGGGGTGGGGGAATGGCGGTGACTATGAAAATCGCCAGGAAACATGATCTGCCGCGAAAACCCCACAAATGCTTTACTCCATTTGGTCCTTGCTCAAAAAAACTCAATCACGTTTTTTAACTCAATCCCTTGATCTATCGCGGGAAGTAAATTTTCCACCCTGCCGACGGTTATTTCTTTTCCTTGGGTTTAGGACAGGCCGAGGAGTCCGGCCCAAATTTGGATTCCGCTACCTTCGTGCCTTTCCCAAGAGAGATCGCCAAAACCTTCAAAGCCCTAATTTTCAGGCATGGTTCCCGCGGAACGGGGATTAAAAACCGCCTCTTGGAGCCTGCAAGCACATACCATCCAGGAATGGATTTCGAGAATACTTCCCCGTTTCCCGCATCCAGGCCCGTCGTGCCAATATTTCTTACAATGACATGTTGGTTTCCGTCGTTACGAACCAACACCGTCACCTGGCCTTTTTCCATACCTACCCCCTCAATCTCCCATTTGTCCCTCCCGATCGATGGCGATATGAAAACGGGCACCCCAATCCTCAGGGTAATCTGGACCTGAATCCGTTCCCGGCCCGCCACAGGGAGTTCTTCCACGAAAATACGGTATGTATGCTCCTTGCTACGGGTTTTCTTTGCCCTTAAAGCGACACGGACCACCCGCTCCGTTTTGGGTTTTATTTTGAAGACTCTGGGAAAAACGAGCAGGTCCTTGGTTTCTCCATAAGTGTCTCTTCCCGCATCGTCGTGGCTCCAACTGACTGCCTTGATTTGGATCGTAAGCTCTTTTTCGTCCCCGCTTAAAACCTTGAATGATGAAATTTTTATCCCGGCCTTGAAAAAAAGCTTGACCGGCCTCACCGCGAAACGGCCGCCATGGGCCGTGGCCGGGAGCAAAATCGCGAAAAACACGATCAGCCAACGGCGCCATTTTAATTGGAACACGTTCACATCCCCTGATCACGCGCCAATTCTTCACCGCCATCGGATGCAAAAATCATCGCCCAGGGAAAGCATCAAACACCTGTGCGGGCGGTCAGTAAATCAGCGTCAATTGAATGGTATCGGAATCGTCGCCGGAGGCGTTGAGGATATCGCTGTACTGAATGAGGGGTTCCCAATCGCCCGTTCCCGTACCGCTGAACGAGGACAACGAAAGATCGGTTGAAATCGTCGTTTCATCACCCAGGTC
>JADFGI010000439.1 GCA_022567815.1 Nitrospinota bacterium | reverse complement strand
CCTCGAAGAAGTGAAACAGGCAGGATTGTATGACAAGATATGGCAGGCGTTCGCGGTTCTTTTGCCCATCAAAACCGTGGGCGTGATGGGGGATTCCCGGACCTACGAAAACGTCATCGCCATCCGCGCCGTTTCCAGCAGTGACGGCATGACCGCCGACTGGGTTCATCTGCCTTACGACCTTTTGGGCACATTGTCCAACCGCATCATCAACGAAGTCCAGGGCGTCAACCGCGTCGTCTATGACATCAGCTCCAAACCCCCCAGCACCATCGAGTGGGAATGAACATGATTTTCTTAAAGTGAATGTTCCTCAAGAAATTTGTGAAATAAATAAGGTAAATAAAGCGTACTTAAATAGTCGTCCCTAAGCTTGGAACCAACCAACCTCGCGGAGCGGCGTTTTTTATTCCATGCGCAGTTTTGCTCAATCCTCCGATTTTCCTGTAAAATTAGTTGCCCTATTTGTCATTTATGAGGATGCACATGATCCATTGGATTGATGCCCTTATTCTGATGGCTTTTATTGCTTACGCTTTATTTTCGGGTCTAAAAAATAAAGCCAAAGCATCGGAAAACCTGGAAGAATACTTTCTTGCCGGCAGATCGCTCAAGGGGTGGCAAGCGGGCGTGAGTATGGCCGCCACGCAATTCGCGGCGGATACGCCTCTGCTTGTTACCGGTCTGGTCGCCACGGCTGGAATCTTTTCATTGTGGCAATTATGGATTTACGCGATCAGTTTTCTTCTCATGGGATTTCTTCTGGCTGGCCCCTGGAGAAGGGCCAATGTTCTAACGGATGCGGAACTCACTGAAATTCGCTATAGCGGTAACAAAGCGACCGTGTTAAGGGCTGTGAAGGCCATTTATTTTGGGACCCTTTTCAACTGCACGGTATTGGCTATGGTACTGCTGGCGGCCACTCGAATCGCCGAACCTTTTTTACTGTGGAATGAGTGGCTTCCTGAGGGAATTTATCAATTCGCCTTATCACTGGTGGAATGGATTGGAGTTCCTTTTACTGTCAATTCAGGCAATCAAGCTCTTCTTTGGATTTTATCCACGAATAACCTCATCTCAATTTTCTTTATTGTACTGGTGACAGCCCTATATTCCACGGCGGGTGGGCTGAGAGCGGTGGTGGCAACGGATGTGGTTCAGTTTTTTATCATGATGATTGGAACCTGTATTTATATGGTGATCGTCATCCACGAAACGGGCGGACTTTCCGAAATATCAACGCAAATTCAAAACCTCTATTCCCAAAACACACCCAATGGAATCACGCCAAACGAAATTCTTGCCTTCACTCCGTCCCAGGCCTTTGATGTCAGCTTTGGACTTTTGTGTGTGTTCGGCCTGCAATGGCTCATTCAAATGAACTCGGATGGAACGGGTTATCTTGCCCAAAGATCGATGGCCTGCAAATCTGATTCGGACGCTAAATTTGCGGCCATCCTGTTTACCTTTTTACAGGTTGTTTTAAGATCCCTTGTTTGGCTCCCGATCGCTCTTGGCCTGATGATCCTTTATCCAATGGAACTGGGAATCTCACCTGAAATTTATACGGCCAATCGAGAAACAACTTTTGTTCTTGGAATTCGCGATCTATTGCCTATAGGGGTAAAGGGGATATTGTTGACCGCCATGCTTGCGGCTCTCGCCTCGACCATTGACACTCATCTTAATTGGGGAGCAAGCTATTGGACAAATGACCTTTATAAACGAATCCTTTTTGAGAAGATTTTAAAAAAATCTCCAGATCCAAAAAATCTTGTCCGGGTGGCAAGACTGTCCAATATTGGAATTCTTCTTATCGCTCTGGTTATCATGGCTCACCTGGACTCCATTCAAAGCGCCTGGAAGGGCTCATTACTGATTGGAGCCGCCATGGGAATTCCCCTTCTTCTCAGATGGTTTTGGTGGAGAATGAATGCCTGGGGAGAAATAGCAAGTATTGTGGTGGCAACTGTCTGCGTGCCTCTCTTTTTAACAATGGATGTATCCAACCATGTGAGTCTTTTATCAATAGCCGCCATATCTCTTATGACCACATTGGGTGCGGTCTTCATTAAAGGACCGGAGAAGAAAGAAGTTTTAAATAATTTTTATAACCGGGTCAGGCCAAGTGGATTTTGGGGGCCTGTTGCCGAGGAGTGTAATAAAACTCAAAGTTCTTCTTCCAAAAGTTTTTTTGAGAATATCTTTCATATGGTTCTTTGCGCTTTGACCTGTTTTGGACTTTTAGTGGGGATTGGCACTCTTCTGGTAGGCGGAACACCTCCCGTGTGGTTTCCAAATTCTACCCTTTGGTCACTATTTTGTATCACCCTGGCCTTGGGGGTTGCCCCTGTGTGGTGGAAATCATTGCGTAAATGAACGACCCCGCTACAAGCAGACGGGATATCCGACAAAGGTTTTCATTTAAAAGCCGTAGCTACTAGCCGTAGG
>JADFGI010000438.1 GCA_022567815.1 Nitrospinota bacterium | reverse complement strand
CATTCCGACAAACCTGAAAAACGCAATTTACAAAAGGGGATCTCTAACAATTAATATTTTTTGGCCTTTGCAACCAGCGTGACGCTGGAATCAATATTAACGTGCGATGGATTTTTGAGAAATAATCAGTTTCATTTTAATCCGGTGACTTTTGCACATAACAATATTCCCTCATCCCAGCCTGTCCCTCTGTGAGCGCTCCCCAAAAAAGAGAAGATTGAGGTGATGAGGGATTTCTTTTCCGTATTTTAAAGGTTCAAGGACTGCAATTTTTTGAAATTCGGCCCCAGCCGGGCCTCTTCTCTTGCTTCTGCCGAGGCAAAATTATTATCCAGATAAGCCGCTACCAGATTTGGGAAGGCCTTGGAATGGGCCAGTGCCAGAAGTCCCTCATCCTCGATTTCATTTTGCGCCAAATCCAGGTCCTCGATCTTTTGCAGTTTATTTTCCTTGGCCAATATTACCGCCCCCTCATTTTTTAAACAGTTGCGGTACAAATTGAGCGTTTTAACTTTGGTGAGAACCTTGGAATTTACCAGAGCCCGGATTCCCTTTGGCCCGATATCATTTCCACCCAGTTCCACCCAGTTCACCTTGGAAAACAGCTCTGCCTCGGCAAGAAGTTGAACTCCATCATCGCCGATCCGGTTTCCTCCCAGATTCAACCGCTTGACCTTGCCGATCCGGTCATCCATAGTGATAACGGTCATTCCATTGTGACCCACACAATAACCTTTGAGATTGAGTTCCTTGCCGTCTTTGGAAAGGCATTCACCAACGATTCGGTCCATCGTTTCCCTGAGTGGATCCCCTACTAAATTGCAGGGTTCCGCAGGCTTATATATTTCAAAATGGCTTATTGAAGGCATGATCCCTCCTGAGAACGAATTAAGGCATCTTTTTGAACCAAAACCCATGTTATAAATAGGTCAACAAGAAAAAAACTTGATCCAAAACGATATCCATACTTAACTGATTTTCCTCAGGCTATTATAAGGTTGACAGAAAATCAATTATAATTTAAATTCCCAAGTTTCACAGGAGAGACCATGAAATTGGATTTTGACAAAATGGGGGGCTTGGTTCCCGCTATCATTCAGGACGCCGAAACCAACCAGGTGCTGATGCTTGCCTATATGAACCCGATTGCCTGGGAAAAAACCCTGGAAACCGGAAAGGCTTGGTTTTACAGCCGGTCACGGGACAAGCAATGGATGAAAGGGGAAGAAAGCGGAAACATGCAGATCGTGAAAGAAGTGTATGTTGACTGCGATGATGACACCATCCTGTTAAAAGTGGAGCAGGTTGGAAAAGCCGCCTGCCACAAAGGATACACGAGTTGTTTTTTCAGGAAACTCAACGGTGAAGTAAAGGTGGTTGAAGAAAGAGTTTTTGATCCTGAAAAAGTTTACAAAAAATCCAAATAGATAAATTTCAAACCAGAAAAGAGCCAATTTAATGAGTGGTAATGTTTTAAAATTGGGAATACCCAAAGGTAGCCTGGAAGAGGCTACAGTCAAACTGTTTGCTAAAGCGGGCTATGCCATCAAAATCAAAAGCCGGTCCTATTTTCCCAGCATCGATGACGATGAAATCGAATGCATGCTGATAAGAGCCCAGGAAATCGCCCGCTATGTGGCCGATGGAGTCCTCGATGCCGGGCTGACGGGGAAAGACTGGATCATGGAAAACCGCGTTGATGTCGTGGAAGTCGCCGATCTGGTTTATTCCAAACAATCCTCCCGGCCCGTACGATGGGTTCTGGCGGTTCCCAACGATTCTTCCATTCAATCGGTCAAGGATTTGCAGGGCAAACGCATCGCCACCGAAGTGGTCAATATGACTGCCGATTACCTCGCAAAACACGGGGTGACGGCGCATGTCGAATTTTCCTGGGGAGCCACGGAAGTCAAGCCTCCAAAGCTGGTCGACGCCATTGTGGAAATCACCGAAACAGGAAGCTCCCTGAGGGCCAATAATTTGAGGATCGTAGATACGTTAATGGAATCTACCACCAAATTTATCATGAACAAGGATGCCTATAAGGATGAATGGAAAAAAGATAAAGTCGATCGGCTCGTCCTCATGCTGAGAAGCGCAATGGCGGCGAATGGAAAAGTGGGGCTGATGATGAACGTCCCTAAATCCAAACTGTCAGCCGTCATGGCGATTCTGCCGCCGGATAAGAAACCCACCATCGCGGAATTGAGTGACAAGGACTGGGTGGACCTCAGTGTCATCATGGAAGAAAAGATGGTCCGCGATATCGCTCCTGATCTTAAACGGGTCGGCGCAGAAGATATTGTAGAATATCCTCTCAACAAAATTATTCATTGAAGAGAATCCAGCCCGGAACGGGTGGAGTCGAGCCAGACGCAGGTTCCCTATACTTTTAATATGCTGTTTTTAGGTTGCTGGCTGGAAGTCCATTGCCATGACCTGTTGCCGGAAATGTCA
>JADFGI010000063.1 GCA_022567815.1 Nitrospinota bacterium | reverse complement strand
CGCGTCGCCGTCTCCCCTGAAATGGCGGACCTGCGCCGAACACAAACCGCCCTCAACCGCTTCCTTTGGTCCACTGAACTCAGCCTGACCTACGTCCTGGACCATTTCCCGCAGGCGTTCCGTGATCCCGACCAGCCTGCGGCGGACGCACTCAAACACCTGAAATCAACCGCTTAGTACAAGAACAATCAGGGCCAGCTTAAGTACGCTGCCACAATGGGTCAAACGATCTCGCAGGTCGGTGAAAACATGCCTTACCTGTACCGGTCCGTATTGATTTACTTTGCATCGGCCTTTGAGGATTACCTTGATCGCCGTGTGGCAAATCTGAAACAGAAAACAAGAAGTGGAGGCTGGGGTCCATATTTCCAATCCCTCGCGCATCCGAAATTGATCCACGCCCCAGCTCCACTGCAACTCAAGGATGTAATATCAGCCGATCTTTGCCGTTGGATGCGCAATCATGTAATCCATCCCCCATTCGAACTCCCCACGTCAAAAACCGACCCCAACCTTATCGATTTTCGCAACTGGATTCTCACTGAAATTGAAAAACCGCCCTGTTCCTGGCGGCCAATCCGGAATACGGCCACCAATTACCCCCCTCAAATACCAAAGGTTCCGCTTTGCGGTCGCGTGACTTTAGGGGTAAATTTGCTCCCCTGCCGGGAACCCAAATAGAGGCGGAGAAAATCCCTGAGTTTATAATGGGTGAGGAGGGACTGAAAACGGTTGTGACCGGAACCCATGCCACCGAGGCGGCGGTACGGGAAGTCAAAAGTCCCAGGATCCTTCACCTGGCCACGCACGGGTTTTTCCTGAACGATGTGAAAATAACCAGTCCTGAAAATTCCAGGGGGATGTCTATCATAAGTCTGGCGAAGGAATCCCCTGGAAAAACTTATGAAAATCCCCTGGTGCGTTCGGGGCTGGCTTTCGCCGGGGCCAATCACGCCGGGGAAGTGACGGAGGGAGACGACGGACTATTAACCGCCCTGGAAATTTCAGGGATGAACTTGTATGGGACGTATTTGGTAGTGCTGTCGGCCTGCGAAACGGGGGTGGGAGACATCAAAAACGGTGAGGGGGTTTTCGGCCTGCGCCGGGCCTTTGCCCTTGCCGGTGCAAAAAACCTGATGATGAGCCTATGGCCGGTCTCCGATGAAATCACTGCCAATCAAATGATCGCGTTTTATAAAAACCTTCAGACCCGCGCTCCCGCCGATGCGTTGCGTGAGGCGCAATTGGAAACTATAAAAGACCTCCGGGCCAAGTATGGCCATGCCCCGGTCTCCCTCTGGGCTCCGTTTATTCTTCAGGGGGCAGACGCTTTTGGGAATTAAGTGGGAAGGCGACAAGTGAAAACTGACCAAGAAAGAAGTCATGGACGAACTGGGAGTTATTGCGGCGACCAAGGGGGAGAAAGAGGTTAATTAACCACTCTACCCTCAGGGGCCTTCGGGCCTCTGGGGGATACAAGGAGACCATCCAGCAAGGGTTTCCATTATTGATCAAAATATTTAGTATGGAGTCAAGATGACAACGGATGAAGTTTTCGAAGAGTATGGCGACGTGCCACTATTTTTTTCGCATTACTATAACTTTATTTTCGTTTACAAGAGTGCCCGGCTGGACAATGGCGATCAGATATATTTACACCTGGGCGGGAGCATGGAGAAAGTGTCTGCTATGGTGGTGGATGTTGAAGATCCCCAAACTCTCAACGAGAAAGCAGAAGCGGACTACGCATATATCAAGAACGCGGAAAAGCAGGTGATATGGAAGGACGAACAAGAAGATTAGGACCAGGTTGATGAAAAAAAAGGCAAGTCGCAAACTTGCGGTTTGAAATAAATTGAAACCGGGTTGCCGTCACCCACTGATGACTATATGGAAGGTTCCTTTTCGGGTGTTAATATGAGTTTTACTTTACAGGAAATTTGTGGCTAATTTTTTAACAAAAGGCCCTAATACCGGGATACTTGGAAATGGATACAATTAGGAAGGAAATCAAACTAATTCCAAATATCTACTTCGTATTGATTGCGTGGAATTTTCTTTCTTCCTGCGGACCATCTGCAAGTAAGCTGGACGAGGCAACCTTTTATAAGGGATCAAATTTCCAGCTAAAGCTGGTTCGATATGATGCGAGTCTTCCACTCCATTACGTTGGAGAAGTCTTCCGTGTACTTTGTTCATCAGCAAACACCAAAAACTCTCCTGGGCATAAGACTCAAGATGCTGGTTGGGTCACCCTGGGAAATGGAGGTGCAATTGGCTCCAAAAGTGCTGATGAACTGGTTGAGCGAGAACGTGATAAGTATTTAATAATTGATGAAAATACACTTGTCTGGACCGGGATCGGCCTGCACGTTAGCTTTGATGCCTGTGGCAAGTTTCGAGGATGGTATCCGGCATCTCTTTCTGACGAACTTTTCACGAAAGTTAAAAAGCCCTCCAATTGCAAACCCAAAGGAGGGGCTGATTGCCGTCACTATGATTTTATGGGTGATCGAGTACCACATTTTGAGAACATTCAGGTGAAGACCGGGGGGCAAGTATCCTTCAAAGTACGTTCTAAGGCATTTAGCAACGAGAAGGGTTTGCATGTGGAGAGCACAGATTTCGGCTCGACTTGGATTGTTAAGTCCATAACTTAGGCAAGGGGTGGTGTCGCTAATCCGTCACCCTCTCCTGGTGTATGTCGTCAAACGAATGTGGAGCAAAGTTGGAATTTAGCTAGAGACACTTCCTGTTAAACTTTCCTTCCAATGCCTACCAGCTGGAAGCCATGATAAACGTCCTGGAGCGGAAAGGTATATTGGCCGGGAAAGAAGTCATGGACGAACTGGAAGTGATCGTGGCAACCAAGGGAGAAAAAGAGGTTAATTGAGGCGCGTAAACTTTCAGGGTCCAGGAAAGAAAGCCGGGTCATTCGAGGCCCAGTTTTTTATTAAAACGCTACCCACTACGCTACCCAAAAGGAAAAATGGGCTACGGTATAAACCGCAACCCATTGATATAATTGGTGGGCCGTCCCGGGATCGAACCGGGGACCTACTGATTAAGAGTCAGTTGCTCTGCCAGTTGAGCTAACGGCCCACATTATAATTTTTCCGGATAATGGCCAGCTAAATTAGCATTTCCTAATAACTGAGTCAACTGGCGGCATGTTTCTGAAGGCCCTCCATCCTTTTTAGTCAACTCCGTTCGAATTACACCGATCACCGGCAGAACGCTTTTTATGGCTGAAACCGTCTATGGCCGAGCGATGCCAAATAGCTGGGTTACGATTTTGCATTGAATCGAGCTGATCCAACCGGAAAATCCCCCCAGTATCAGGGACAAAAACAGAAATAAAAATGCTTTATGCCGGTCTTCCCGCATTTGCACTATATCGATCAGAAATCCGACAAACATCAATCCAAAAAATAAAACCCTCTGCGCGTTCCACAAAATGGCCTCCGCTTCCAGCGGTTCCTTTCGACTGCCGGGAAAATGATATTCGGCCATAAACCCGGCAAAATAAACGACAATTAAAAACAGGGCCCAGACTCGATGGAGCAGGGTGAGGGTTTCTGCAATTTTTTCATGGGACATGGCACTGTCATTTTTTGATAAAAGGTTAATTCTTTACCCGACTCACCAGGAGGACTGACTCTGAACCTGGAAAAACCGCAAAAATTGGGAGGATTCATCCTCCTGTCATACATGGTTTTTCCGGGAACAGCTTTTCCGAATTCGGGTCAGAATCTTATGATATAATCAGCCATCCTAATTAGTGGGCATGGTTTGATTTTAGAACATTTTAATGAATATTCCATGCC
Organism: Nitrospinota bacterium; assembly: GCA_022567815.1. Taxonomy (GTDB): domain Bacteria; phylum Nitrospinota; class Nitrospinia; order Nitrospinales; family VA-1; genus JADFGI01. The sequence continues at coordinate 7,640 of JADFGI010000063.1, read as the reverse complement.
ATCTTTTAACTAGAAGATACAGTGTTTTGAGCCGGGTTGGTCCGGGTCGTCTTCCCGATGGGCGGGACCTCTCGAAACCCTTGAATCTTGATTTTATTAGATTTTTTCAACAGAGCTTAGATTTTCTTAAAACATTTTTTCAAGAAGGGATCATGAAATGGCTATCAGACTAGGTGATTCAGCGCCGGATTTTACGGCGGAAACCAGCGAGGGAACGGTTGAGTTTCACAAATGGCTGGGGGATGGTTGGGGGATTTTGTTCTCCCATCCCAAAGACTACACCCCGGTTTGCACCACGGAATTGGGACGGGTGGCGAATTTAAAGGGCGAATTCGAAAAACGAAACGTCAAAGTGCTCGCCCTGAGTGTTGACTCGGTCGATTCCCACAATGGCTGGATCAATGACATCAATGAGACACAAAGCTGTACGGGGAATTATCCGATCATTGCCGACCCGGAGAAAAAAGTCGCTACCCTGTACGATATGATTCACCCAAACGCGCTGGACAATCTGACTGTTCGTTCGGTATTCATCATTGGTCCGGATAAAAAAGTTAAATTGTCGCTGACCTATCCGGCCTCAACGGGCAGGAATTTTGATGAGATTCTCCGTGTCATCGATTCTTTGCAGTTGACCGCAAAATACCAGGTGGCAACTCCGGTGGATTGGAAGCAGGGAGACGATTGTGTCGTGGTCCCCGCCATCAAAACGGAGGATATTCCGGCAAAATTTCCCAAAGGGTTTACGGAGGTCAAACCGTATCTGCGGATGACCCCGCAACCCGACCTTTAATGTAACCTTTTTCTTGAAGACCTGGGCGGGCTATGCCCGTTCAGGCTTTTTTGGTAATGAGCGTTCCGAAAGACAATAACCAAATTTCCCATCTCATCCGTCTTCTCGATGACCGGGATGAGTTTGTCCGCGGCAAAGTCCGGGATCAATTGATACAAATCGGAGAGGACGCTCTTCCTTTTCTCGAAATGGCCACCAGGACCGAAAACCCATCCCTTCGGGCAATTGCCGGTGGAATCATCCAGGCCATTTACCCGAAACAGTTGGGTGAAAAGTTCAGACAGCTTGCGCTTTCCGCCCGTGGGAGTGATCTCAACCTGGAAAAGGGAATTATATTGCTGATGGAGTTTGGTCATCCTCAAAGTAAACCGGAGGACATAACCGTCCCCCTGGACCAAATCGCCGCTAAACTCAGAAGCCGTCTTGACCCGGATGATGCGCCCGAACAGGCGGTTCAGGCATTGACCCGATTCCTTTTTATTGAACAAGGGTTTGCGGGCAATGAATCGAATTACCTCGACCCGGATAACAGTTATTTCAATAAAGTGCTTCAGCGCAGAACAGGAATTCCTATTACATTGTCCGCGTTGTGCCTGTTGGTTGCCGAGCGGTTGAATCTGCCCATCGTTGGAGTGGGTTTGCCGGGGCATTATATTGTTAAATACGCATCATTAACGGACCCCATTTTCTTTGACCCCTTCCATAAAGGCCGTATTTTGCAACGGGAGGACTGCATTCAGTTGGTCAATAGTACGGGATTCAAATTCGAAGAGTATCATCTTTCCCAGTCAACCCACCGGGAAACGCTTGTGCGGATGATTAATAACCTGGTGGCGGCATACGGCCAAACGGGCAAATTGGAAAAAGCGCAACAATTGAAAGAGTACATTGGCATCTTATTGAATTCTCCCCAAAGTTTTTCGGCGAAATCTCCTTAATCACTCTGGAAGACATCATGGAAAAATCCATCGTAGTGACCGGGGCGGGTCATGGCATTGGACGGGCCATCGCAAAACTTTTGGCGGAACAGGGCTATTCTCTCCTCCTTCTGGGCCGCAATCGGACGGCTCTTGAAAGCGCTCGTGAATCCTTGAAAAATCCCTCGGCGCATCAAAGTTTTTCCTGCGACATCAGGCAGGCGGAACAGATCCATAAAGCCCTTGCAGAGAGCGGCATTCAATCTCTTTACGCCGTGGTGGCCAACGCGGGAAAAGGCGGAGAAAACCATTATTCCGAAGAAGACCTCTGGCAGGAAATCATCGATACCAACCTCACCGGGACTTATAACACGATTCAGGAATGCCTTCCTTTCCTGAAAAAAAGTTCGGACTCATACAAAAAAATCGTTATCACTTCCTCCATCCTTGCCCGTTTAGGCGTTCCCGGTTATTCCGCCTATTGCGCCTCGAAAGCCGGTTTGCTGGGCTTGATGCGGTCTCTGGCCGCTGAATTAACTTCCGACAATATCCTGGTGAACGCCATTTGTCCGGGGTGGGTCAATACCCCAATGGCGCATGAGGGATTGCAGGGGTTCGCCGAGGCGCTCAACATCCCCAAAGAGGAAGCGTTTAAACAGGCGATGGCCCAGGTTCCCCTTGGGAAAATGTCCGAACCGGAGGAGATTGCCCAATTAGTCTCGTTTATGGTTTCAGACGCGCAATCCTCATGCACCGGCCAAACTTTCGACATCAATAACGGCGCGTTGATGCCCTGACCGAAACATTCATTTCATTGGCGAACAATGGACAGAGCAGGCTTTCAACCAGTCCGGGCCTGATAATTTTTAAAAGGAAAGTGTGGTAAAGGGTTCGGGCGGGACCTATGCTTGCGGTTCTTTCTGGAGAAAAAAATCGACGTCTATTTCCTGGGGAAGGGGTTCCAGGGCGGGTTTTGTACTATTCTTCAAAAGATTTAAGAATTCGCCAAATTGTTCTTGCAGGAAAAGAACCAGATCATTCAGCGACCGTAAAATGGATTCCCCTTTGGGCAACTGCGCGGCCTGCGATTCGAATACCGCTTCCACGGCAGAAAATATCAAATCGGAAAGATTGCGGATTTTGTCCGTATCTATCGGTTCCAGCGAGGGACCGGAAGATCCAACGTTTCCCGGATCAATAGCCTCAATGGGCGAACCTGAAGAAAACGCCTGGGAGGAGAAGGTGGCTGTAATTACCCTTTCAAGTTCCAATTCAATTTCTTTGATCACGCCCAACGAACCGGCCAGAACCTCCGTAGCGCTTTCAAAATTGAACTCACCACGAGCGAAAAAACCCCGTGCAATTGGCCCGATTGCTTCGACCAGCCGCTGGATAGCCTCCAGCTCCTCTTCGTTCAAATCCCCCTGGACCGATATCGAATACCGGGAAGCCGCCACGGCAACCGAGGAAATCTCCCGGATGGCGACACCGTCGGAAAACCGGGTTTGCGATTCGGACTCTGTCAGGGATCGTTCGTTTTGGAAGGATATATCTACCAGATCCCCTTCTTTTGTTCTGAGGGACAAATCCGTTGCAAAAGCCAAGCTTATAGAAGTCGAAAAACTGCGGTGGTCAAATGCTGGGTATTGAGTTGAAACTCCCGAGATTTCCATGGGCCTGGACCATTTTGGTTTTTTAAAATTTGCTTCCCATCTGGTCTTATAATCGGCAGAAGCTTTATAAATAATTAGCAAAAAAATCAACAAACTATAAAATTTTTTTGTTCCAAATTCCCTGTTCGGAATAAATTTCGGAATTTGGTAAATAAAAAGCGCTCAAACAGGCATAATTTTTCCAAAGCGAAGCTGAGGGTCTAAATAAAAATTTTGCAATGGATCAAAAATCACGCAGGCGGGGAGCATTATTATCTTTTTCTGACAGGATGGGATTTTCTATGGGCCAATCAATTCCAATATCCGGGTCGTTCCACAGAATAGCCCGTTCTCCGGAGGGCGCGTAGTATTCCGAACATTTATAAAGAAATTCAGCGGTGTCACTCAAAACGCAGAACCCATGCGCAAAACCAACGGGGATGTACATCTGCAGATGATTCTCCTCCGAAAGCCGCGCGCCAACCCATTTTCCAAAGGTCGGGGAACCTTTACGAATATCGACTGCCACATCAAAAACTTCTCCACGCGTGACCCGTACCAGTTTGGCCTGTTCGGGATTCTCCTGGTAATGCAGTCCTCGCAGAACTCCTTTTTTCGACATCGAATGGTTGTCCTGGATAAATTCGTCATGAATACCGTGCTCTTTATATTTTTGTTTGACATAGCACTCGTAAAAAGAACCCCGGACATCGGTATGCACTTTGGGATCGATGATTAAAACGCCGTCCAATTCTGTTGTTGTTATCTGCATCTAAAATTCCAAATGAGCAATTGTTCGCAATTTATTTTCTACCTCATCATCGCGAGTTCGCTATGCTGAAGAAAACATTCCGTGCGGAAGAGGAATCAGTCAGACATAAATCCATAGCGCATTAATATTTGTTCCAGCCCTCAGGCTGGTGCCTAATTTTTTGCCAGTGTTTCCTTATCGGATTTTTCTGCGGCAAACGGTAGCGCCATGATGAAATATAACAGCATGGCTACCTCCGAGTCATAAAAATTCACTTCAAAAAATCCTCCCGCCAGAAAACCGAGAACGGCGGCGGCACTTCCATGAATGACCCACCGGGGGGATGAATTTTCTCCAGGGCCACGGGCTCTTTTAAATAAAGCCAAAAAATAACACGCCCAAATAGACATCCAAGCGGTCAGGCCCAGCAGTCCCGTATCGACTGCCAACTGAACGAAATTGTTGTGCATGCCCCGGTATTTTTTAATATACCCCGTAGGGTCGGGATAATTGGTATGCACCAAATCCATACATCGAAAGCCGCACCCTGTCAAAGGATAATCCTTGAATACCTGCCATCCGCCCTGCCAAAGCGCCAGACGAGATTGAAGCGTCCAATCTGTCAGGTCCACCATCGAATGCATGCGCTCCTTGACGCCAGCGGGAGCAAACAACAACGCCAGGACGAGCAGAATCGGGATTCCCCAAAGCAACCGCGTTTTCCAGACAAACACCAGGAAAATCAGACCGGTCAAAAATCCAAGCCAGGCTTGCCGGGTCAAGGTCAGAAGAAGGCAGACGATGATGAGGAGTACAGCGACGCCCAGCCAATTCTCTCTGGGCTTGCGCAACAGAAATCGGCCCAGGGCAACCAGACCCACCAGCATCAGGATTCCTGCAAACGTCATGTAGATGCTCATGGTTCCTTCAACACGGGTCGCTGTGGTGACCGGAGTCAACAAGCCCTGGTAAATTCCGTACGATGCCGCCGCGCATCCCGCCACCACCAGTAGAAGAACCAGGAAATCCCTTTGCCTCTCATCCCTGATGCTGTTGACCGCCCAGAAAAAAATGAGAATCTGCAATAACTTTTTTAAAGGTTTAACGCTGTAGCCAGGGTCCACCGCTGTCACCACGGCCAGAATGCAGGCCACAATAAAAAGTAAAAAGGGAATTCCCAGAGGAAACCGGACGCGTTTCCAGGATTGCGTGAGAGAAACCTTTGTCAACCAGGCAACGGTTCCTATGGCAAAAGCAATTTGCGTGATGCTGATGGAAAACATCGAAAACACCACGAACAGGATCAGGCTGATGGTTAAAACCCTGTCCAGCGCAGGCGTCCAACGGTGAGTGGAGTCAATTACGAGCATACAAGCAGTCGAAAAAAACCGTGCCGTTGTAAGGAATAAAAGTGTGTCATCAACTGGAGGTTTTCATCAGGGAAAAAGGAGACAAATGGACCGTTGGAACAAACCGGAAGGAATTATACGGGCTTCCCTATTTATAGTAAACCCTTTGCCTTTGGTATTATGTGATGCTTGGCCATTGAAACCTTGGAAGGCAGGGAAAATCGAAGGGGGTTTTTCAAGGGTTGGTCTGATCTTGCCCTTATATGTGGACAGTTAATTAGGCCGCAAACCTTTTCTCAAAGTCTACCGGGCTGAGATAGCCAAGAATAGGAATGACGGTGTTACCGGTTGTAAAATAATTCAATATAATCGGAAATATCCGTCTTCGCTTACTGACGGTTACCGTAAAACTTGTCGTGAATTAATTCCACCTTGAGGGCATGAAAAAGAGGGTATGAAAAAAACTTTTTCCAGCGTGAGCAATCCGCCCCTTTGGCTAAAGTGGGCCGCGACCTCTTGAATGCCACAAAAAATTGCTTATCAGGGCAAACTTAAAATTATCTCGTCGTTTTCTATCTTTACCGGATAAGTTTCAACAAAGCATCCGTCATCACATCGATCCAGGGTAACACATTCGCCGTTGGTGACATCAAATTGCCAACCGTGGGCCGGGCAGGCCACTAGTTTCCCTTCCAATTTACCACTGCCCAAAGAACCTCCCACGTGCGGGCATTCATCCTCAAAAGCAAAAAGTTCACCGTCAATACTGAACATTGCTACCTTCAGGCCATTGACGGTAAACGTTTTGCCTTGCCCATCCATAACATGATCCCATTTTCCTAAATTATGTTCGGTCATACATTTCCTTTTTCTAAAAATGTCCCGGAAATTGGAATGAATTATACCAATCAATTGCAACATCGCCATACTGAAATAGGGTGATTGCATCCCGATACCTTGGATGTGGTTCATGAAGAAACTGATTCTTCTAATATTGCCTTTTCTGCTTTTCCCTATATCCACTCCCCTTTTTGCGGATGACTTTCAGGATGGATTGGATGCTTTTGGTCGATAAGGATTACAAGACTGCATTTGAGAAGTTGAAGCCATTGGCGGAACAGGGGTATGCCGAAACCCAACGCCTGCGGCGATAACGGCCCCGACGATTCCCTCATGGATACGTCTTTTGATATTCATAATGTTTCCCATTCCACTAAAATAACGAAAATCGGAACATCCTGTTTTATCAGAGCTTTTTTTGTCAGGAAATACTAAAGAATCTCAAGGATGCCAGAAAAAATTCGACTTGGACTATTAGCCAGCCCCTTAAATTAGGGGTTGGCGATTGTAAAAAGCCCAAAAAGATCAATTTTTTAAAATACTCTTAAAAATGTAATCCCAGGTTCAATCTGTTAAAATCATTTCCTTCAAATCGACCTGGTTTTTTAGCGATTGCAACCTCTTTCAGACGGCTTGAGAAATTTTGGCGGGTTCAAGCGCCACAGGAAAAGTTTGGGAATAACCGACACAAATTAAATAATCCGAAAAAAATCTTATGGTAAAAATCATTCCCGCAGTGGATATTAAAAACGGAAAATGCGTCCGCCTGATTCAGGGCAATGCGGACCAGGAAACCATCTATTCCGATGATCCGGTGGCGATGGCCTGTCATTGGGATGAAGAAGGAGCAAGGCTCATCCATGTGGTGGACCTCGATGGCGCGTTTGATGGAATCCCCAAAAATGCCGATCTGATCAAAAATATTATTTACAACAGTTCCGTTGACATTCAGATCGGGGGCGGCATACGGACCCTTGATGCCATCGAAACCTATGTCAATGCAGGGGCCTATCGGGTAATTCTAGGCACCATCGCCCAAAGCGATCCCAAATTTGTCGAGCAGGCCTGCAAACAGTTTCCCGGAAAAATTACCATCGGCATCGACGCCAGGGACGGATTCGTCGCGGTGAAAGGCTGGCTTGAGGTTTCCACGCAAAAAGCCACGGACCTTGTGAAACAAATGGAACCTCTGGGAGTGGCGGAGTTCGTTTTTACCGATATCAGCCGCGACGGCATGTTGCAAGGACCCAACCTGGCCAGCGTTCGTGAATTTGCCGACTCGACGAAATTACCTGTTATCGCCTCGGGAGGGGGGGGCAGTCTTCAGGACATTTCCAA
>JADFGI010000062.1 GCA_022567815.1 Nitrospinota bacterium | reverse complement strand
TATCCAGCTGAGCTATAGGCGCATAATTCGTCTTGATTCCCACCAGCCCCGCAACGTGGTGACTCCTCCGCGAAGGGCGTGCTTGCTCACGAGTCCCGGAGAACCCTAAAATCCATTGTCTGGCGTGAGCAATTTCCCCCTCGCGGGAGCGAGCGTCGCGCTGGCCGCTTTGTCATCAGGATACATCCGCGGGAATGTAGTCCTTCAGTTCCAGGGCAAAGATATCGTGTTCAAAAGCATACATTTCCGGGTACTTGGCAAAGGTCCATCCCTTGTATAAAACTTTTCCGTTTTCTTCAACCACCAATTGCACCGCCGGATTGATCACCTGATTGTTCATTGAAGTATAGGTTCCCTGGTCCATGACAAAATTGGGGAAAAAGGGACCAACGGTCACTTTTATTCCAGTATCCCCAATTTGGAAGCTCGACCCGATAGGCACTGTCTTGATTTCACTTTTCAACTCATCGGTTTTATTCCTGACAAGGATCTTGACCGCTTTCCATTTTCCTTCAACACTTTCAGGAATGTTGACCTCGCGTTGGAGCTTTTCCGCTTGTTGGACATCCGGATGCACTCCCACCTCACCGCCGGCCCCCTCCACAACCTGAACCGCTTTTTTAGGCGCTTCGGCTTGACTGCCGGAACCTTCCGCCAGGTTTATTGTCGGAGCCTGGGTGGATGCCGTCTCTTTATCGGATTTCTCGCTACAACCTGAAACTGATACCCATAGCAGGATCAAAAATAAGCCAAGGAAACGAACAACGTTTTGTGAGTCAATAAATGATTTCAACATGATCTTCTCGCTAAACATGTTTTGGCGTGGAATCCATCCTCCGCTTCCAAATCAAAATGATGATTGTCCGGCGATAAATATTGCGCCGAAACAAGGAAATATTTCCCCACGTGAGCAATTTCCCCCTCGCGGGAGCGAGTGGCGGAGAGGGTGGGATTCGAACCCACGGTAGGGGATTAACCTACACACACTTAGCAGGCGTGCGCCTTCAGCCAGCTCGGCCACCTCTCCACGAAATAAACAATTAAAACAAATAACCCGGAGATCTCAATCCAAAAGAGACACCATCCGGGTTGAATTTTTATAAACGCTATAAGCTATTGATAGATAATGACTTATTAGTAGTTTATGGCGGAGGGAGTAGGATTCGAACCCACGGAACTTTCGCTCAACGGTTTTCAAGACCGCCGCCTTAAACCACTCGGCCATCCCTCCCTCAGAATGTTCTAATATTCATCCAGTTCACTTTAAATGTCAAGCAAGCTGTTTCTCCTCCGCAGAGGGCGCTCGCCCCGCGAGGGGGAAATTGCTCACGTGGGGAAATATTTCCTTGTTTCGGCGCAAACCTTTTCCCCAAATTTCCCGGTGAACGGATCGAATACACGGCCCACTTTCTCCAGGGGGTCATCCCTGCTCCCGGTCAATCATCTTCCTGCCGTGCATATAGGGTTGCAGAACTTCGGGGATGGAAATGGTTCCATCCTCCTGCTGGAAATTTTCCAGAATCGCGACAAAGAGCCGTCCCGCCGCCAGACCGGACCCGTTCAAGGTATGGACAAACGCCGGTTTGCCGCCCTCTTTTTTGAAACGGATTTTTGCCCGCCGCGCCTGATAGTCGGTAAAGTTACTACAGGATGAAATTTCCCGGTAGGTGTTTTGACTGGGTATCCAGACTTCAAGGTCATAAGTTTTCGCCGCCGAAAATCCCAGGTCGCCGACGCATAAAACCACCACCCGGTAGTGCAGGTTCAATTTTTTTAATATGGATTCCGCGTTTCCCACCAGTGATTCCAGTTCCGTCGGGGACTCCTCCGGGTGGACGAATTTGACCATTTCCACTTTGTCGAACTGGTGCTGGCGGATAAGGCCCACGGTGTCTTTACCATAGGATCCGGCCTCGCGCCGAAAACACGGCGTATAAGCAGTATAGCGGATGGGCAACGATTCTTCCTTGAGCACTTCGTCGCGGTGAAAATTGGTCAATGGAACTTCCGCCGTAGGAATTAGATACAACGGGTCGTCCCGAAGCTTAAAAATATCTTCTTCAAATTTGGGCAGCTGACCGGTTCCTATCATACTGTCCCGGTTGACCAGAAAGGGGGGATAAAGCTCCTGATATCCGTTTTCCCGCGTTTGCACATCGATCATAAAATTAATAAGGGCACGCAATAACTGAGCGCCCGCCCCTTTAAAAACAACGAAACGCGATCCGGAAATCTTTGCGGCGCGTTTAAAATCCAGCAAATCCAGGTTTTCCCCCAGTTCCAGATGGGTCTTGGGAGTGAAAGGAAATTCGGGTTTCACCCCCCACTCGCGCACCAACTGGTTGGCCGACTCGTCATCTCCATCCGGGATGGAATCGTCCGGAAGGTTGGGAATACCGAGAATGATTTCCGATATTTTGTTTTCACAATTGCGGATGTTTTCATCGAGATCCTTGATATCGGCGTTGAGGGCCTTTACTTCCGCCATTTTCCCCGCCGCGTCGTTGCCTGCCTGCTTGAGTTTTCCCACTTCCTGGGAGATTTTCTTTTTAGTGGATTTAAGCGCCTCCACCTCGCCCAGACTGCGCCGCCTCTCCTCCTCCTGTCGCAGAAGCTCCTCCAACGCCTGCGACGTTCCCTTTCCCCGGCGGTCCAAACGGGTTTTCACTTCCTCCAGGTTCTCTCTGATATTCTTGATATCCAGCATTACTTTTTCTTATTTTTCCTTTTCTTCATTCTTTTTTCAAGTCCGTCCATTTTTGTTTTGAGAATTGCGGGATAGGGATAACCCTTTTCCAGGAGTTTGAACCGATTGTAAGCCTCTTGCAGTTTGCCCCCTTCCTCCAGGCAGGAAGCCATGATAAATTCCACTTCATTCTTGAACTTGCTGGCAGGATATTTTTCGAGGAAATCATCAAAATACTGACGGGCTTCGGAACATCTCTGCAAAGTGTATAAGATTTCCACCACTTTGAAATGGGATTCTTCCGCCCAACTGGATTTGGGGTAATCTTCCAGCAAAATTTCCCACTCGGCCAGGGCCTGCTCATTGTTGTGCATTTTGAAATAAACCGATGCGATACGGTATTGATGATCGCCCTTTTCATCTTCTTTATCAAAACGATCGATCAGCTTCTGGTATTCAATGATCGCCTGTTCATAATCCTTGAAGGTAAATTCCACGATTTCGGCAACATAATTCTGCGCATCATGGGCAAAGGCCCCCTTTTTGTTCAGTTGCAAAAGTTCCTGAAAATACATTATGGACTGGGCGCTGCTCCCCAGGCTGAAGTGAGAAATTTCCCCCAGACGAAAAAGCGCTTCCTCCGCCAGGGGTCCGGAAGGGTTTTTTTTCAGGACCTCCTTGAACAGTTCCATGGCGCTGTGGTTGCGGCCTTTGACCCATTCATCCTGGGCTTTATTAATCAGCGATTCAGATGCATTTTCGCCACAAGCGGAAAGTAGACAAAAGAAACAAAGGCAGGCAATAAAATATGCAACGGAGGTTGAATTTAAAAAACCTGGAGTTCTTGAATAAAGGCGAGAGGTGTTGGCCGTTTGGCGGGTTTCACAGGCCGTGTTCCCGATTGTTTCTGTCATTCTTTATTCAACGACCTGCCGCAAGCGGACAGAGCACCCGACAAAGGTTTTCATTTAATGCAGTTGCCAGCGTAATGCTGGACCCGATTGGCAACAGTTTTCCCCGCTATCCAAGATTCTCTCTGGGGCTCGTGAGAGAAGCGAACGTCTGCCCCGCATCTCCTCCCCGCGTTGCGGGGCGGGGTATAAAACCCACTGGTGGGAATCAACGGAATCATTCGACCAGCTTTTCCACGCTGACCACCCGGTTGTCTTTTGCCACCACGACCAGGCGGACGCCCTGGGTGTTGCGCCCGATCACTGAAACTTCGCTGACTTTAAGCCGGACAATGTTGCCGCTGGCGGTGATGAGCAAAAGCTCTTCATTATCGGTCACTTGATGAATGGCGATCACCGACCCGGTTTTTTCGTTACAGCGGATGGTCATGACTCCATAGCCGCCGCGTCTCTGAATAGAGTATTCTTCCAGCCGGGTGCGTTTCCCATAACCTCTGTCGGTGACGGTGAGAAGCATGTGACCGGGTTCTACGATTTCCGCGCCGACGACCCGGTCGCCCTCGCGCAGTTTAATTCCGCGCACCCCACGGCCTGTCCTGCCGATAGCGCGGGCATCGCTTGCCTTGAAGCGGATGGAATATCCCTTGTGCGTGGCCAGCAAAATTTCCTTGTCTTCTTCACACAGTTCCGCCGCGATCACCCGGTCGCCTTCATCCAATGTCAAACCGATGATACCGCCTTGCCGGGGTTTGCTGTAGGCCATCAAGGAGGATTTTTTTACCACTCCATTTGCCGTCACCACGACAACGAATTTATCTTCACTAAATTCCCGAACGGAAAGAATACTGGTAATTTTTTCTTCCGCTTGCAAATGTAGCAGGTTTACCACGGATTTGCCTTTGGCGATTCGGCTGACTTCGGGAATTCGGTACACCTTTAACTGGTGAACTTTGCCAATACTGGTGAATATCAGCAAGGAACTCAAGGTCGACGCGATGAACAGTTTTTCGACCACATCTTCCTCCCTGAGGTCCATTCCCTTAATGCCTTTGCCGCCGCGACGCTGGGCGCTGTAATTGTCGGTGCTTTGGCGCTTGATATAGCCACCGCGTGAATACACAACCACGATATCTTCATCGGCGATCATGTCTTCGATATCGATATCATAATCATCCGATTCCATGATTTCCGTACGACGGTCATCTCCGTACTTATCCTTTATCTGGATCATCTCATCTTGGATGATTCCCAGTTTCACCTCTTCGTGCGCGAGAATATTTTCAAGTTCTTTTATCTCTTCCCTGATGGCCGCCAGTTCATCGACGATTTTTTGCCGCTCCAGCCCGGTCAACCGTTGCAGGCGCATGTCCAGAATAGCCTTGGCCTGGATTTCCGAAAGACCAAAGCGGTCCATCAAACTATCCCTGGCAACTGAGGGATTTTCCGACTGACGGATCACCAGGACCATTTCATCCAGATTGTCGATGGCTATTTTCAATCCCTCAAAAATATGCTCTCTTTCCCGTGCTTTTTTTAAATCGAACTGGGTGCGGCGGGTGACCACTTCTTTGCGGAAGGTGATGAAGTTCCACAGAATTTCTTTAAGGTTTAGCACCTTGGGCTGTTGGTTGACCAGGGCAAGCATAATAATGCCGAAGGTTTCCTGCAACTGCGTGTTTTTATAAAGAGTGTTCAAAACAATCTGGGCAACGGTTCCCCGTTTCAGCTCCAAAACCACACGGATTCCATCCCGGTCCGATTCATCACGCAAATCGGAAATGCCTTCCAGACGTTTGTCGCGAACCAGTTCCGCAATTTTTTCCACCAGTTTTGCTTTGTTGACCTGGTAGGGAAGTTCATTGATTACAATACGTTCCCGGTCCCCTTTCTCCATTTCCTCGACCACCGCCCGGCCACGGACTTTAATCAGCCCTCTTCCGGTCCGGTAGGCGGAGCGGATTCCCGCAGTGCCATAAATCAAGCCGCGGGTAGGAAAGTCCGGTCCGGGAACAATCCCGATGAGATCGTTGATAGAGCAATCCGGGTTTGCAATGAGGTGAATGGTGGCGTCGATGATTTCACCAAGGTTGTGAGGCGGAATGTTGGTGGCCATTCCTACGGCAATTCCTGAAGACCCGTTCACCAGTAGTTGCGGGAAACTGGCTGGCAGGACAGAGGGTTCTTTCAGGGAGTCGTCGTAATTTGGATCGAAACGGACCGTATCTTTGTCCAGATCGCCAAGAAGCTCCTGGGTTATTTGGGCCATGCGGATTTCGGTATAACGCATGGCGGCGGCTGAATCTCCGTCGATGGAGCCGAAATTTCCTTGACCATCGACAATGGGATACCTTTGGGAGAAATCCTGCGCCAGACGCACGATGGTGTCGTATACCGCCGTATCTCCATGCGGGTGATATTTACCCAGCACATCTCCGACAATACGGGCGGATTTTTTATAAGGCCGGTTCCAAACGTTTCCCACCTCGTGCATGGCAAACAACACGCGGCGATGAACCGGTTTCAATCCATCACGAACATCCGGCAGAGCCCGGCCGATGATGACACTCATGGCGTAATCCATATACGCACTCTGCATTTCATCGTCTATATTTATGAGTTCAACCGATTCCGCCACGATTTTTCCTTTTCCCCGTTACACGGGGAAGAAAAGCCTGCTACGCAGGGGGGCCTGACGCTTCGCGAGGCCCTAAATCCCTTGCCTTTAATACTTGGTCCAGCCTCGAGGAGCGACACGCGAGCGAAGCGAAGCGTTTGTCGCACTCAGTCCGGCTGTAAGTCGGCTGAGCACTCGCCCTGGCCCGCAGGCCAGCTGGTCAAATGTCGATGTTTCTTACCTGCAAAGCGTTTTTCTGGATGAAATCCCGTCTCGGCCCCACCTCATCGCCCATCAGAGTTGTGAATATAATATCGGAGGCAACCAGGTCGTCCGCCCGAACCTGCAAAAGAATTCTTTTTTCAGGGTCCATTGTGGTTTCCCAGAGTTGATCCGGGTTCATCTCGCCCAATCCTTTATAACGCTGGATATACATGCCCTTTTTCGCGCTTTCCAGAATGGCTTCCAGCAGGTCGTGTTTTGAATTTGCTTCCCTGGAATCGCCATTGTTTTTCAATATGAAGGGGGGGTGATCGAGGGGACGGATGGGCTCATACACTTCAAGAATTTTCTGTATGATTACCGACTCGATAAAATTCGTGTTAAATTTAATATTGAACTCCCGGCCATTATTCAATCCCTGAATGAAAAACTTGAACAAACCGGTTTCAGGATCCTGATCAAGGAGCAATCGAACGCCCTTAATGGTGTTGTTCAAATCGATCTTTTCTTTGCCGTGGGAGGTTTTCGCGCAAATTCGAGTGGCATCGGTTTTATCTAACTCAATGAGAAATTTTTTCAGACGATTCTCAACATCCCAATTAATGCTTCCCGCATTTTTAAATTCAATTGGAATATTGAAATACTCCTGTTTGTAATTATATTTTTTCCGGTTTTCCTCGTCTATCAGTTGATCAAATACCTTCACCACCGTTTCAACCAGAGCTTCCACTGTCTGAAAATTCTTCCTGCTGACATTGAGATTGATTAAAGCTGACAGGATCCCGGCGGGAATATTGTTTTTCACCACCTGATCAAACCTTTCCTGGTAGCGAAACAAGTCATTAATAAATTTGACAAGTTGGGGTCCTTTCAGAGAAACACCGTTATTTGCCGTCCCGACTTCCAGTTTGTCCGTGCCCTGCTCTACGAGGTATTGAACAAGAAACTTTTCATTTTTCATGTACTTTTCCGTTTTGCCCTTCTTCACTTTAAACAAGGGCGGCTGGGCGATGTAGAGATAACCTTTTTGTATCAGCTCCAACATTTGCCGGAAAAAAAATGTCAGCAAGAGAGTGCGGATATGCGATCCATCCACATCTGCATCGGTCATAATAATGATTTTGTGATAGCGCAGATTTTCTATTTTGAAATCCGAAACTCCGATCCCCGTCCCCAAAGCTGTAATGAGTGTACGAATTTCATTGCTGGCGAGCATTTTATCGTAACGCGCCTTTTCGACATTGAGAATTTTTCCACGTAAGGGAAGGATCGCCTGATACCTTCGATTCCTACCCTGCTTTGCGGACCCGCCCGCGGAATCTCCTTCCACGATATAGAGTTCCGACAGTTCCGGATTTTTTTCCGAACAATCTGCAAGCTTGCCGGGAAGCGCACTTACCTCCAACGCACTTTTTCGGCGAACCAGATCTTTGGCTTTTTTTGCCGCCTCGCGCGCCTGCGCCGCACTGATGGCTTTTGAAACAATAGCTTTGGCAATCACCGGGTTTTCTTCAAAAACCTGCTTGAGCTTATCATTGACTATCTGCTCGACGATTCCCTTAACCTCGGTATTCCCAATCTTACCCTTAGTCTGCCCTTCGAATTGGGGTTCAGGAATTTTAATGCTCAACACCGCAATCATGCCTTCGCGTACATCGTCTCCGGCCAGGCTGGGATCGCTACTTTTAATCATGTTATTTTGCAAGGCGTAGCTATTAATTGTCCGAGTCAAAGCAGATCTGAAACCGCTAAGATGAGTCCCCCCATCACGCGTATTTACATTATTGACGAAAGTGAATATCTCCTCGCTGTAGCCATCGTTATATTGCATAGCCAATTGGAGATCGAAATCATCTTTTTCTTTTTCGATAAAAATAGGGTTGGGGTGCAGAACCTTTTTATTTTCACTCAAGTGGTCGACAAAAGATAAAATCCCACCTTCATATACAAATTCCTTATCTTTGCCGTCCCGCTCATCATGCAAATGAATCTTGAGTCCTTTGTTCAGAAAAGAAAGCTCTCTTAAACGGTTGGCTAAAATTTCAAAACTCAGGGTCACTTCTTCAAAAATAGCCGGATCCGGCTGAAAATCGATCTTCGTTCCCGTTGTACTGGCTTTCCCAATAATCTCAAGTTTAGTGACAGGTTTACCTATTTCATATCTTTGCGAATAAATGGCGCCGTTCCGCTTGATTTCAAGGCATAGCGTTTCAGACAGAGCATTGACTACCGACACGCCAACCCCATGCAATCCGGCGGAAACCTTATAAGAATCCTTGTCGAATTTACCGCCTGCATGGAGCACCGTCATCACCACCTCAGCGGCGGATATATTGCGATCAGCATGAAGATCGACAGGAATTCCCCGTCCGTTGTCTGCAACAGTCACGCTGTTATCCAAATGGATGATAACCTCAACTTCAGAACAGTAACCGGCAATGGCTTCATCAACGCTGTTGTCTACCAGCTCAAAAATGAGGTGATGGAGCCCGGAGATTCCGGTCCCGCCAATATACATGGCAGGTCGTTTTCGGACAGCTTCCAATCCTTCAAGGATTTTTATATTTGAGGAATCGTAGATCGGTTCTTGGGCTTGTTTCATTTACAATACATAAAGAGGATAAAGAATAACTACCTTGTAGAAGCAGTAGGGGCTGTCAATATGTGGAAAAGTAATCTAACATATTGAATTTAAACATTCTATATGGGGGAAAAAGTGTTATCAATTGTGCTGTTATTCAGGTGTGGGGGAGGAGTAACTTTTAGTAGTTCCAGTATACCTTATTTTTATGGGATTACGCACATTTTTTCTATACGTTATGAACAATTTATTCACCTTCAATGCGCTTGATGATTTCCTCAATATTATTTATCAACGGGTTGTTTTCCTTAATGAGTTTGGTGATTTTTTTATGCGAGAAGATGACGGTGGTGTGATCTTTGCCGCCAAACTGTTTTCCTATATCTGGGAGGGAAGATTTGGTGTATTCGCGACAAATATACATGGCAATTTGCCGGGGAAACGAAATATTCCGCGAACGAGTTTTGGATTTCAAATCGGAAACTTTGAGATGGAAATAAGACGCAACGAGTTTTTGAATATTTGGAATGGTGAAGTTTTTGGTTTTATCGTAGGTAAATTCCTTTAAAACTTCTTTGGCCAGAGCCAGGGAAATATCTTTATGCAGAAAAGAGGCGTAGGCAATAATTCTCAGCAGAAGGCCCTCAAGCTCTCTTATGTTGGATTTGATATTGCTGGCAATAAACAGGGCAACGTCATGAGGAATGGTTTTCTTATGGAATTCGGCTTTTTTGTAGAGGATGGCGACCTTCGTTTCCACATCCGGATAATTAACATCCGCCACCAGACCAGATTCGAACCGCGACCTAAGCCGTTCTTCGATATTTTGAATGTCTTTAGGATATTTGTCACCAGAAATAACAATCTGTTTGTGCGACTCGTATAATGTGTTGAAGGTATAAAAAAACTCCTCCTGAGTCTTCTCCTTGCCAATCAGGAATTGAATATCGTCTATGAGAAGAACATCCAGCGGACGATACCGTTTTCGGAATAAGGGCATTTTATCTTGTTTCAGTGATTCGATCAGATCCACCGTAAAACTTTCGGCGGAAAGATACCGGACCTTGACTTCGGGATCGTTTTCAAGGATTTGGTGGCCAATTGCATGAAGAAGATGGGTTTTGCCCAAACCGACTGATCCGTATATGAAAAGGGGATTGTAAGCGGCTGCCGGATTATTGGCCACAGCCAGCGCGGCGGCATGGGCAAACTGATTGCTTGAACCGACCACAAAACTGGAAAATGTGTGTATTGGATTCAAGGCGGATTGAATCAGCCGATCCTGGATATCGTTTTTGTCCGATTTTATCCTGGGTACAACCGGGGAATAATCGCCGCTGGTTTGTGGCGCCGGATTTTTTTCCGTAAGTTCCTCGGTTACAAGAAAATCTACCAGGGTTTTCTTTTTCAAGAGAGATTCAAGAGTTGTTTCAATCAAATCCTGATAATTTTCTTGCAGGCACTTCTTGTAAAAATTGCTGGGGACAGCAATGGTGAGGGAATCGTTTTTTAATGCGTACGGATATGTTGGGCTGAACAAAGTTGTATAATTCTCTGGCAGTATTTGTGCTTCAATTTCTTTCAAGCACTGTTGCCAAAGAATTTCCTTCGAGGTCATAAATTCCCGGTGTGTATAAATTTTAATTGTATTTGGTGAGAAAAGGAGTGCGTACAATATAATATGAAATTTTTAAAATCAACCTGAAAAACCCAAACAAAATTACTTTGTCTGTAACCCTAAAATTAACAAAAGTATTTTGTCAAAAATATTTTTGCTAATTAACTCCTGCAAAATTTTTTCCTCCCTGCAATTCCATTTTTATTCTTTCCTTACCTGATTTTGATCCGATCTCTTTAAGTTAAAAAGGGTTACGTTGTCCCTGCCTTACCTTTTTTCATAATAAGCGAGGGGCAGGAAAGTCAGTACTCACAAGGAAATCTAGCTTCTCACCTTGAAAACAAAGGAATATCATTCTATAGCTTCGTCAAATTTTATTCCGTATTAAAAAGAAAAACATTTAACGTCCTTACCTCCCAAACGCGCATTAGGGATTTCCTTCCTGTAAAGAGGAAACGAATTTAAACGTTCGTTTCCTCTTTCCTTCCTTTAAATTTCAATGAGTTCTAATGGGCGACCTGACAAAACATTTTTCAAGGTGGGAATTCAAGTGTTCCTGTGGATGCGATTATGATCGAGTGCAAATCGAATTTATCGAGCGTCTTCAAAAGGTCCGGGAAAAATTTGGGCCCTTGACCATTAACTCTGGTTGCCGTTGTGAGCCTCATAACCGCAGTATTGGCGGTTCTCCTGAAAGCTCTCATCTGCGCGGTTTTGCGGCGGACATTCGGTGTCCCAACAGTCTATCAAGATTTCATTTGATACGCAGTTTGATGCAGGAAGGATTCCAGAGAATCGGGATTGGCAAAGAGTTTCTTCATGTGGATATGGATCCGGATAAACCACAATCCCGGATATGGATTT
>JADFGI010000437.1 GCA_022567815.1 Nitrospinota bacterium | reverse complement strand
AGAACAAGGGACCGCGTATGACCCCCACGGAAAAGAATTCGAGACCCATCAAAGAGAAAGCCCATGCCGACGTTCGCTGAACAGATCATCATGGACAACGATTACGCCCGTTCGCTGCGGACGCAATGGGAGAACCAGTGGCAGACCCTCGCGGATTACGAGTTGCCCTCCATGGCCGACTTCAATCAGCAGGTTTCCCCAGGACAACAGCGCGGCACGAAAATTGTCAACTCGATTGGTGTGCTGTCCGCCCGAGAGTGCGCGACCCGCATCAATGCGTTTTTGACCGGCGACGGCACAACCTGGTTTGACCTCCGCATCCCTGAAACGCGGATCGAGAACGATTCCCAGGTGCGCGCCTGGCTGGACCTGGTAAAGCAGGTGATGTACACCGTTTTCAACTCGCCCGGATCGGGTTTCGGCACCGCCAAGGAGCCTACCTACCGCCAATTGACCGTGTTCGGCAACGGCCCCATGTTTATCGGCGAAACGGCGTCGGGCTGGCCGGTGTACCGGGCTGAATTCCTGGGAAATTGCGCGATCTGGACCGACGACGACAACCGGGTGATCGCCCTGTTCCGCGAATACCAGAACACCGCCTGGGGGCTGGCCCGCCAGTTCGGCGAGGACACCCTGCCGGATTCCGTGAAATCCATGCTGGCCACCGAGCCGCAACGTAAATTCACCTGCATTCATGGGGTCCGCCCGCGCATGGATGCCGACCCCTTCGATATTGTCGGCATGCCCTACATCGAGGGGTATGTGCTGAAAGAGACCGGCGACCTGCTGGCCGATCCACGAGGATATTGGGAATTTCCCTGGCTCTTCCCCCGCTGGAGCGTCAGTCCCAACGAGTCCTACGGGCGCGGCCCCGGCGAGGATGCGCTCCAGGATGTGAAAGGGCTGCAACGCATGGAAACGGACGTTATCAAGCGCGTCTCCATGGACGTTGATCCGCAATGGCTGATCGACGACGAGTCCGGCGTTTCGCCGCGCATCAATCAAGTTCCCGGCGGGTATGTCTATGGCCGTCAGGATGCAAAAGGGAATTGGAATATTCAGGCCCTTCGGCCATCAGGTTCGCCCGCCGACGGCATGGCCATGATCGAGAAAAAGGAAAGGCTGGTGGAATCGCTGTTCTATCTGGACGCCTTCCGCATGGTGGAGAAGATCAGCAAGAGCGGGTCGGTGGTCCATATGAGCGCCACGGAGTTCGCCGGACGCCAGGCGGAGCAGTTCCGCTTCGCCGGTCCCGCCCTGGAACGCCAGCGCGCGGAATTCCTGTTCAAACTCATATCGCGCACGATGTCCATTTTGATCCGCAACGGCAAGGTGCCCCCGCCCCCACCGCAACTGCGGGGCGCTCCGATACACGCCGAATATGTCTCGCCCCTGGCCGTGGCGCAACGATCATCGGAGGGAAGCTCGGTGCTGCAACTGATCGGCGACCTGATTCCGCTGGCGCAGATCGATCCTCGGGCGCTGGACGTCCTCAACGTGCCACGCGCCGGACGGGTGCTGGCCCGCTCCCGGCACGTGGTGCAGGAAGCGCTCAATTCACCCGAAGAAATCGCGGCGATGCAAAAAGCCCGCTCCGATGCGGCTGCGGAAACCCAGGCGTTGGAACAACTCACCGGGGCCGCCGGCGCCGCCAAGGACAACGCGCAAGCCCTCCAAATCATCGAAGGAGGGCAGGCGTCATGATCCACTGCAAAAGGCTCCTGACGCTATCAGTTTTTATCCTTCCGATGATCGTGGGGTTTGTCGCGGGGTGGTTTGTTCTCTCCATTCGAATTGGTCACGCCATGGCCCAAACCGCCCAAGAAAAAATGCTCAGTTGGTGCGAACTGGAGAACCCATGATCCGCCGAATGCGCATGGATGAATTTGAAGACGCCCGCCCCGGTGTGCTGCTGGGCATCGATTATGCTCGCGGCGCGAAGGTTGGCCGGCCGGTGCGCGTGATGGTGGAATTGGGGATGCGGAAGTACCGGCCCGCGTTGAAGCGTTGGGATTGGAGCGGCAAGATCGTCAAGTGCTCCCCCGCGCTGGTGGACAAGTATCTCGGCGCGCAACTGTTCGTGAACCCGGACGACATGATCGCGGTGTCGGGATGACGAAAGAACACCGCTGCGAGGAGATGCCTGTGGATATTAAGGTCGTTTTTTCCCACGGTTGGGATGTGTTTGTAGACGGCATTGACCCTGCGGTGGAGCACCTCATGGATATCACCTACTGCCCTTGGTGTGGCTTGAAGCTGGAGGATGCGAAGGAGCATATTTCATCGCGGGAAGCGCTGGAAAAAAGAAGGATTGATAAAGAAAAGGCTGGAATGGAAGAGGGGAGGCGTATAAGCCAAAAAGTTGTCGAAAAGAAGAATTATCTCATAAAAATTTTAAGTATGCGACGGAGCGGGATGACCTTTAAAGAGATTGGTGGGGATTTGGGATTTACCCCCGAACGAGCCAGGCAAT
>JADFGI010000436.1 GCA_022567815.1 Nitrospinota bacterium | reverse complement strand
TTCCCGATGGTGGGACATGGCGGACACGGAGGCGGAAAATGTTCCCTCCTCCCCTGACGAAATTAAAGCGCGTTAATTCAGGTGTTCCTGTTATCACTCATGATGGGTTCTTATGGGCTTCATAATAAGAACGCAGAACCGCATTCATGCGGGTTTGATAGCCACGGCCTTTTTGTTTGAACCATTCCACCATGTCCGCATCCAAACGAACGGTGAGTTGCTTCTTGGGGCCTTCCGGGTAAACCACGTTGGCTTTCTTCCAAAAGCCGGGACCTAATGACGGACCTTCCGGGGCATCAGGCCAGGTCCGGTCTCTGGCCTTCATAACTTCATCCATAGATAGCTTCGTAATATTCTTCTTTTTCATCTCTACCTGCTTTCCACGCCGAGATAATTCGGCGATTTTTACCACGCCACGTATAAATCACGACAATAAAATATTCCTGCCAGTGACCAGTGGCAATCAGTCGGTCTTCCCCATAATCTTCACGCTCATCGCGGCGTTCCAATACAGGATTCAAAAAAATCTTTACGGCGCGGATAAAGTCCACGCCATGCTTTTCAATATTCGCTTCGCGCTTTTCATCATCCCACTCAAAGCTCATATTTAAATATAACTACAATAGTAACTACAGTCAAGTTTTAAAAGTGGGGGAGGCAAAAAAATTATTGGAAGCTTATTTTAAGTACTATCCGCCCTTTGAATCGATAGAAAAAGCCGAGGCGGAAAACGTTCCTGGCTCTGCCAATGAGGAAAGTAAACCTAAATAACAGGTTGCTGAAAAAGTTACTTCAAGGAGATATTTGCTGGATGTCATGCTGAGCCTGTCGAAGCATGCGAATGTTTTAGTTAAACCTTGAAGAATCGTCTCTCCCGTCATCGCGAGCCGCTACAAGCGGCGTGGCGATCCAGGGTCTCTGGATTGCTTCGCTTTGCTCGCAATGACGATTCAATGATCTCCAATGTTTAGATAAAGCTCTTACCGCAGAGGCGTAGTGAGTTCTACATAACCTTCTCCGGTTTTACACCAAACTCAAGGTCATGATATGGCTTGCGGAGGAAGGGCCTGTTGAATTCCTGTTTGCTTTCAGAACAAATTCCTGTCCATGTTCCGCTGTCTTCGGAAGGGTGAATTTGATGGGGCCGGTTGCAGACTTGAGTGTCCAGACTTTACCCGATCCGATGGCCTTCCTGGGAATACGTACTTTGTAACGGAAGACAGGAGGGGCAGGGTCGATAGATTCGCTATTAGGGACATGAATATTCAGAAGCAGGTCCCCACGTTTTTTGGAGAACATACTTTTATTGCCTTTTCCAGGGACACGGATGAACATGCTGGTCCAGGGTCCCGGTGGAATTCTAACCTGAAAACTTTCATCCCCCTTCTTTACCCGGACTATATTGGAATGAGACGGCAAGCGTTTTTTGAGAAAAATATTTTTCCGGATGTCGAGAAGAAATATTTTTTTCTCCCATTCAAACAATTTTGCGCCCAACCCATTGAATCCTCGATTAGAGTTTTCGCTATTGTGATTTTTATTGGCAATATTCAGAGGAATTGGTGATTTCCCTGCAGGCGACGCAACCTGAGGATTGTTCTTACCTGCCTCACCCTGTGTATTAGTAACGCGGCTCCTTTGTTTATTTATCGTCCGCTGTGTTCTTTTTTTAAGATCGCGTTTATGCCAAATTTCAAGAGTTTTAAAGGCTTCGGAAATTTTCCGGAACCTTGGCGCCATGCCGGGTTTATCGGGATTAAGGTCCGGATGGTATTTTTTGGCCAGAAAATGATAGGATCTTTTCACTTCCGCCCATTGTGACCTGGCGTCAACTCTTAATATTGTATAGCATTCGGATATTGTCATGGAAATCTGAATCCTCGAAATTGAAATTGTTTTCTGATGGATTCAGGATGCCAGAACTATATTGAGAGATAGTTAAGGGTTTGTTCCGGTTTGAATACAATTCCCGCAACGCGGGAGGAAAATGGGGCTGGCCCCGCTACGCGGGGAGGAAAAGCCTGCTACGCAGGAGGGCTGACGCTCACTTCGTTCACGAGCCCTTAAAAGCCATAATGCATAGCGCGTCAATATTGGGTCCAGCGTCACGCTGGCCCCGCCACGCGGGGAGGAAAAGCCTGCTACGCAGGAGGGCTGACGCTCACTTCGTTCACGAGCCCTGAAAAGCTATAAACCCATCGCACGTTAATACTGGGTCCAGCGTCACGCTGGCCCCTTACAGGGGAGGAAAAGCCTGCTACGCAGGAGGGCTGACGTTCACTTCGTTCACGAGCCCTGAAAAGCTATAAACCCATAGCACGTTAATACTGGGTCCAGCGTCACGCTGGCCCCTTACAGGGGAGGAAAAGTTTAAGGCTCCGTTCGCTACGCTCACGAGCCCCTGAGAACTATGGATTATAGAGAAACTGTTATTCCTCATAACCCATCGAACGTTAATATTTGGTCCAGCGCTA
>JADFGI010000061.1 GCA_022567815.1 Nitrospinota bacterium | reverse complement strand
CTGCAAATTGGAAATCAGTCCATCAAAAAAATTGCAGGTGTTAACGAACACCAGCGGCTTGGAGGTCAACTTGAGCTGTTTCATGGAAAGGATTTCCATCGCCTCTTCCATCGTGCCGATTCCGCCTGGTAGAGTGATAAACGCATCCGATTTTTGATCCATGACCGCCTTACGTTCCCGCATATCCCGGGTCACGATCAATTCATCTGCATCTCCGTATTCGATTTCCTTGATTTTGAAAAATTCGGGCAGGACCCCTGTCACCCTTCCGCCAAACTCATGAACCCCACGAGCGAGACAACCCATCAAGCCGATGGAAGCGCCGCCGTATATCAGGTTCAGGCCAAGCCTTCCCAGCCTTCTGCCCAGGTCGGTTGCCGTTTCCTTATAAACCGCATTCACGGAATCGCTGGAAGAACAAAACACGCAAACAGAATGGATCATTTACTTCTCTATATAAAAGGTTGAAAAAACTTAGCCTCAAAGGGGGTGCAAGCCCGATAAAGTCATTACTAATCAATGTAATGCAGATCACAAAAGTTTGTGATTGGTTTCCTACCCGCCTAAATCAAAAAACATTATTTTATTTGTAAGGAGTATTGCTCAACTCGCGACCCACCATAAACGATGACCATCCATTCTCGGAGGTGAAATATGTTGCATGAAGTAAGAGTTTTTAGTCCCAAAGGAAAATTGAAAAAACTGATTTCCTGCCAGGAATTGAAGAAAAAACACTGGAAAAAGTTTGAGGAAATGAGCCATGATCTGACTATCGGGAGATTTTCCCGAAGGCGCGTTCCCGGATACGTCAAACAAAACCTGGACAATGTATTCTTGAATCACGATGACGAATGCTGAAACAAACAACGGTTTTGTCAAAAGAGAACCCATGGAGTATCGGCTGTTTGTTAACAGTTCCTGCGGGAAAGCTATTTTCAAATCTTTTACAAAATCGTCTCTTATGAAAAATTTGCTATAAATCTTTTATTTTCCCTTTAAAATATTATCAGGTAGAACTGCTATTAATTAGAGAAATAAAAGGGCGACACCGGATCTTATGACTAAAGAGCGATTCGATCAATTTAAAAACAAGATTCTGAAATTGTCTCAGGAAGCGGATGCTTTTTGGGAACAATTTGATGAATTGAAAACGACCAAAGATATGGTGGTCCGCCTGGCACGGAAACAAAAGCGCCAGATAGACCTGACCGAGGATGAACTGCAAAAGGCGAGGGAAGAAATTAAAATAATTAAATTCGAGCTTAAACAGGCCCATGAAAAAATAAAACAGCTCGAAAAAGGAAAAATGGAATTAATGGAATCCGATGCCAATGAAAATGATTTTCCTGCCGAGGACACCATCGATCTTGAAATGATGGCTGACGATTTTGATACGAAACTGGCCAAAAAGGAAGAAGAGGAAACATTTAATTACCTTAAAAAAATGGACATGGGCCTATAACAATTTTCGGGAAACCCTTCTTTTTTTTGAGGTGCTTTTAATATTTCCTTGATGACCCATCATAGGCCATTCTGGGCCTGGGCGCATTTCTTTTTTATTCCCACAAGTGGCCCCGCTACGCGGGAGGACCCCGTTACACGGGGAGGAAGCTTGGGCCTGACGCTACGCGAGGCCCTGAAAGTATACAAGGGGTACCCTTCGTCCCACTACGTGGGGAGGAAAAGTGGGGCTGACGCTTGTGATATCCTCTCCATTGCCTTCATGCCCCGTAGGGGTACGCTGTGCTCACGAGCCTTGAAAAGCCATAAATCCATCGCACGTTAACACTGGGTCCAGCGTCACGCTGGTCCAGCCCACAGGCTGGCCCGCTACGTAGGAGGAAGAGTGGGCTCCGTTCGTTATGCTCACGAGCCTCGAAAAGCCCTAAATCCATAGTGCGTTAATATTGGGTCCAGCGTCACGCTGGCTGGCGGCGGGGTCGTTCATTGCAGAACTTTTTTGTTTCCCAATGACGGGGGATGAAGCGATTTGAGGGATTTGTTGACCTCGTGAAGCATGGCCGACTCAATCGCCTGGCTTGAGTTCACCCAGTCCGTCAATAGTTTTGTCAACATTTCAGGCAATCCAAGAAGATCGCTCATTCCGGGTTTTGCCTGGACGGCCATTCCGCCCGCAAACCTGATCCTGGGGGCCATATTGAACTTTGCCAATAAGGGATCTCCTAATATATAAATTTGACAACTCACCGGTTGCTTGGGAACCTGTAGAACATTTTCGTTGAGAAGTGCTGTGAATATCATTTTTTTTGCCACGGAAATTTTAACTGTGCAATTGGCATTTTTAATCAAACCCGCCGTGTTTCCCTGTATGCTCTTTTGAGTGCGTTTGTCCAAAAGGAAATTCAACGTACAGTCGATATTTTTCAAGGATGGGTTTTGGAGCTTTGCAAGGCAGGAAGATGGTGCGGGGCCTCTCCCTTGAGCTTCCAGTGGAATGGAATGTGAAATAACGGCGGAGAGCAGAATCATTCCTGTCAACAGGGGGGCACTTTTTAACCGGAAAACAAATCTTCTCAATACAGGCATAAAGGTCTTATTTCTCCCTTGAGTCTTTATAGGTTTTTTGATCAAAGCTAATAACCAATCATATCAGGAAATCGTTAATCGGTTTTATCCTGCGTGAAAGTTTTTTGCGAACGTTGGCGAGGACGGTTTAATTTTAGGGATCAATCAGCAAGGACTCAATTATTAACGTCCCACCCTGTTTTCAGTCGTTCATGAGGTACTTTTGCAAGCTTGTAGCGGAATGTGGAACGGGTCAGTCCCAGGATTCCCGCCGCTTTGGTTTTATTGAACCCACTTTCTTTCAGAGCATCGACAATCAAATTGGTTTCAAACTGGCGGACACATTTGTCCAGAGATAACCTGTCGGGAAGCGCTCCTCCAGGATCCAATCTCCTGGAAGAAACCTTTATTTCATGTGCACTTTTTATGTATCCCGGAATTTCGTTAACTCCGATGATTGGGTTTTTCGATAAAATTAGCAAGCGTTCTATAACGTTTTGCAATTCTCTTATATTGCCCGGCCAACTGAACCCTTTTAATATTTTCCAGGCCTCAGGAGTTAGGCCCTTCACTTGTTTGCCCATTTCCCGGTTCATTTGACTAATGAAAGTTTTAGCCAGAATTTCCAGATCATCCAGACGGTCGCGCAGTGGAGGGATAAAAATCGGATAAACATACAGCCGGTAATACAAATCCTCGCGAAATTTTCCTTCTCGGATCCTTTTTTCGATATCCGTATTGGTGGAGGCGATGATGCGAATGTCAGCTCGCAGGGTTTTTATCCCGCCCAGCATTTCAAATTCTCTCTCCTGAATGATCCGCAACATTTTTGCCTGGGCGGAGAGGCTCATATCCGTGACTTCATCCAGAAATAAAGTGCCACCAGCCACCAGTTGTATTTTTCCTGGTTTGGTTTTTTCGGCCCCTGTGAACGCGCCCTTTTCATATCCGAACAATTCGCTTTCAATGAGAGTATCTGGAAACCCGGAACAATTTATCGCAATGAATGGTTTGGAGGCTCTTCGGCTATTATAATGGATGGCTTTAGCAAACAGTTCCTTGCCGGTGCCGCTTTCTCCTGAAAGAAATACGGTGGTATTCTGTTTTGCCACCTCTCCGGCAAGTTCCAGCGCATTGAGTATTCCAGAGGACTGACCGATAATATTTGAGAAATCATACTTACTTTCGATATCTTTTCTCAAGATGCTGAGCTGGGTTAAAAGAACCTGCTTCTGAATCTCCAGATTTTTTTGCTCCGTAATATCCTTTATCACCCCCATCACATAAGCGATTTCACCGTTATCCTGATCGTAAATGGGGGTGTAAATGGTCTCTACCCAAACTTCCTTATTGCCTTTATGAGGCAAGACCATTCTCTCCTTTTCGCTGGCCAGCTCTCCATAAGCGGGTTTTTCTTTTTCGGACTTTTTCTCCTGCAAAGTTTTCTTCAGGTCCTGCAGTTTCCTGGACGCTTTGTCCACGATATCTTCTTTAGAAAGCCTGTAAAGCTCCTCACAAGCTCGATTGAAAAGAACCAATCGGTGGTCGTGGGCAACGATGAATATCCCATCCAAGGCACTGTCCAAGACATATTCGAGATCGTATTTCATAAGTTCAAATCATTAAAAGCTGGCTCATAGTCCAGGTTGAATTTTCCGAGGTGTCCTAAAGTTTAAGGCCACATTTCGACACAGGTGGCTAAAATCAGCCAAATGCTAAAAATTAGGCCAGGGGATAATTGATTGATTTTTAATTTGTTAATGAGAGACAGCCTTTAAATCGGCGGATATTAGCCGGCCTGATAGTCTTCCGATTATCAGGCGGGGCATAAACCCTTAAGAATCATTGCCTTAAACAACGTTAATTTTCGGTACATACATTGCAATATGTGCAATATGTTGAAATATAGGACCGAAATGGGGTTCCGCAAGGTTTTTCCGACAAATTGTTCCTAAATCATTGAGGGAGATTTGTCCGCGAATCGTCTTGGTCGACCCGAAGTTTATTAATCCTGGTTGGTAACTAATAATTTAGGAGGCAAATCATGAAGTGTTTGAAGGGGTTCGTTTATCTTATGATCGTAATGGCGGTGTGCCTGTTCAGCTCCCAGGCGATGGCAGTTTCACCTTGGTTTGTGGAAGAAATGAAGGGCGAGGAAGCGATATTGGATCCAGGAACCACAACCTATTGCAACAAGGATTTTATGCTGGAAAATATAGGTAATGAAACCGCGGAAGTTCAAGTCGTTCTTGGCAATGGCGCTAATTATGCGTTCGACTTTTTACAACCAGGGGAGACCATTAAATATGCTTTAACTGGTGGTTACGCGAAGTCCGGAGGATGGGATGAAGCTAAAGGTGTTAACATTGAGGAGGCTCGAATCATAAACAGTTCCGGAACCAACTCAAAAATCAAAGTTCATTGTAAATAGCTTTAAGCTTATGAATATTCACGTTCTTTATATAAGCTTTATTTGAATAATCGGCAAGGAGGGAACTGATTCAAGACAAAACAACACGATAAAATACGGTTGCAACTGGGGAGACAATCTTACAAATCAGGCGGGGGCAGGATAGGCCGCCGGAGAGGTTGATCATGCGAAGTCTGAAGTTCAACCTCAGAAAGTAAAAAGCTTGGGGTGATGCTGGTAACCGGAATCATACCAGATTCGGCTCCGCAAAATCCATTGATGACGGTATTGTCATCCCCGGTTGCAATCACTTTCCCGATCATTGAGAGCGGGGTCCCCACGAATTCCACCCCGCGAACGAGTTCCTCCCGGCCATCTTCCGGGTAAACTTTGTATATATGAACGGGTTTGCCTTTAAATACCTGGAAATTGGCCGCTCTGGTCTGCGTTTCTCCTCCGGATATTTTTTTGATTAAAAGCCCATAGGGTTTGTTTTGAAGGCGAATCTGTTCAATCAACAAGCGTTTCATTTTTTCCGGAGAAAACTTTAGCTCAGATTGAACAATGACATTGGCCATTCGCGACATGGGAGCTTTAACCCCGTCACTTCGGGCGTGTCCATTCGTCCGTTCCCCTTTCAGCACGGGGGCCCGTGATAACAGAAAACTTTTCAATACCCCGTGGTCAATCAGCACGACTTTGTCGCCTTTTTGGCCCTCGTCGTCATACAAATAATGTCCGACCAAATCAATGCCATTCCACTGCTTGATCTGAGGATTGTCCACTATGGTCAGAAAAGAAGGTAAAATCTTCTTCCCTATTTTTTTGATAAAAGTCTTGCCATCGCTTGCTGTGCGCAACCGGTCTCCTTCCAATCGGTGCCCCACCGCTTCATGGATCAAAACTGCGGCGGCATCAGGACTTAAAAGGGCGGGGCCGACATAGGTTTCGGCTTTTGGGGATTTCTTGAGTTCTCTAATGCTTGAAATCAGCTGATGAACCTTTTCCTGCAACTCTTGATTGGAGGGGAAATTTTCCTGCTTGGAAAAAAAGATCGTTTCCTGATCGTGAATGAGGCTTCCGCTATCTGTTTTGGTCCAGGCCCCAAGCATCAACTGGTAGAGGGTGGAGTGGGAACGAATTTTATTGCCATCGGAATCGTAATAGTAACGGACCGTCCGGGTAACATGAAGTTCCACTTTGGATTTTTCGATTTCCGGAGCCTGTTTGAATAATGCGGACGCGCTTCGAACCCGGTCATTCCATGCTTCCATATCAGGATGAAAATCGGGAACCGGGCTCAACAGCGACACGGGTTCATGCCCGCGGGAATAGTCGGGGGTATCATGGGTGGCCACCCCGCTGATAAAGCGGCCTTTCTTTTTCATGAAATTCATTATGGCTTGCTTGTAACGCAAATCCGTTTCATACCATAACGCCCGTTTGAGCACATATAAGTTATCGTCAAGCGGCAGAGTCTGGCTGACCTCGTATCGATGGCTGTCTGGTGTGGAGCTGTCAAAATTCGAATCTCCTATCCTGACATCAACGAAAAGGGTGCGATTTTGGAAATCATCCGATTGAATCAGGGACCCGAAACTCCCGACAATTTTGATGTGCCTGTTATGACGAATCTGATATTTAACGAAATAAGGAGGATCAAAAATATCAATTTTCAGCTGGTTCAAGGAGCGGTCCATTTCCTCTTCCATGGCCTGAAAAATAATAGAAGAGGTTGAATCAATGGAATGGCCATAGGCGGGGATGCCCAACAAAAAAATTCCCAAAAATAAAGCCACTTTTTTTGTTTTTGATAATTTTGGTTCCATAAGCCCCCATTCTTTTTATAAAATCGGCAGATTTTAACGAAAAATAAGCCTGATTAATATAAAATTCTGGAATGAAGGCGGTTTTCCTTCCCAAAATTAAAACAAAAACCGGGGAAATTACATAACTTATTGAAATATAAGGAGAAAAAAATCGCTTTATAATCGCTGAAGACTCGGAAAAGCGTGGCTGATATAGCCCGAGCCGCGTCAGGAAAAACCACCGTGTCTTTATCAGACTCCCAATTTCCAACTCAGAGACTTTACTGCCTTCCGGCTCATATCACACCATATGCCAGCATGGCGTCGGCCACTTTGACAAAACCGCCGATGTTGGCTCCTTTCACATAGTTGACATAGTTTCCATCTTCTTCAATTCCATACGTCACGCATTGCTTGTGGATACCTGACATAATGTCCTTGAGACGTCCTTCCAACTCCTCGCGGGACCAGGAGAGCCGGATGCTGTTTTGGGTCATTTCAAGGCCAGAGACCGCGACCCCTCCCGCGTTGGCCGCTTTGCCCGGAGCGAATGGAATTTTTGCATCCAAAAAGACATTGATCGCTTCTCCCGTGCATGGCATGTTTGCGCCTTCCGCGAGCGCTTTAAGGCCGTTTTTGACCAATTCCCTGGCGGCGGCTTCATCGATTTCGTTTTGTGTGGCGCAGGGGAATGCCAGGTCGCATTTAATGCTCCAGGGTTTTTCCCCTTCGAAAAACTTGCAGTTGTATTTGTCCGCATACTCTTTAATGCGGCCCCTGCGAACCGTTTTCAAGTCGATGATGTAAGCAAGCTTTTCCTCATTGATCCCCTCGGGATCATGAATGAATCCTGAAGAGTCAGACATGGTGACCACCCGGCCCCCCAGACTGGTAATTTTTTCCACGGCAAACTGGGCCACGTTCCCTGAACCGGAAACAACGCACACTTTGCCTTTTATCGAATCGCCCCTGTGGTTCATTACTTGTTCCATAAAGTAGGCGCACCCGTATCCGGTAGCTTCTTTTCGGATCAGGCTTCCGCCAAATTCAAGAGATTTGCCTGTGAGCGTTCCCGTGAACTCGTTTTTCAGCCTCTTGTATTGTCCGAACATGTAGCTGATTTCGCGCGAGCCAACGCCTATATCTCCCGCCGGGATGTCAATGTCTTGCCCAATATGTTTTGAAAGTTCGGTCATGAAGGATTGGCAAAATCGCATCACTTCCCTTTCGGATTTTCCTTTAGGATTAAAATCAGCTCCCCCTTTGCCGGAACCCATTGGAAGAGTGGTCAGGCTGTTTTTAAAGGTTTGCTCGAATCCGAGAAATTTAAGGATGCTCAAGTTTACTGAGTGATGAAACCGCAATCCCCCTTTGTAAGGACCGATGGAATTGTTGAACTGAACGCGATAGCCCCGATTGACACGAATATCTCCTGCATCGTCCTCCCATACGACCCGAAAAATAATGGTGCGGTCTGGCTCTGTCATTCGTTCCAATATCTTGGCTTTCAGATATTTTGGGTTTGCGTTGATGTAGGGGATAACGAATTCGGCAAACTCCATAACGGCTTGATGAAATTCAGGCTCCCCTGGATTTCTCTTAACAAGTCCTTCGCGGAAATTCTCCAGCGTCAATTCAGGCGTACTGTTCACGGCAAACTCCTTACTTGGTAATGGATGAAATTTCAATTTGGTATTCTATCAATTAAATCCAACTCCTGATTCAGCCTCCAGCGACAGAAAATTTTTTAGGTGAGCAATTCTACCATTAAATTCCAAGTTTCAATAATTTCTCCCATGAATTTACATCACCTCTGGGAAAACTAAGTGAACCCGCAAAATTCAATATGGAATGTGAACTGCCCCCTTAAGATAAGAGACCTTTGCATAAGTTGAGAATCTTCATAAAGAATTACCCTGAACCAACCAAACACGTCATCGCGAGCCGCAAAGCGGCGTGGCCGTTATACTATTCCCAAGCTTTCGTGCCCCGCAAGGGTAGATCCAGAGTCTCTGGATTGCTTCGTCGCTAACGCTCCTCGCAACGACGGGTTATGAAAGGTCTCCTTAGATAAGGGGTTGGCGATGGCAAACACAAAAAATCAATTTTGAGAGATCCTCTATGGATGTTGCTCGATATTCATAGGGATGTCTGCTCTTGCAATTGTAAAAATTTTCTAATAGCCCATTTAGGGTAAAGAAATTGAAACAACGATCGGCCAAACGGGGGCATTGATTTTTTTTTCGCGATCATAATGCAACTCTGCGGTGGGATTATCACTGAAGAGAAAATAAAGAGGGATCTCAACGGCGGGACGATAGGTAGGAAACCCATTGCCTGGTTGCAACTCTTCCAAATCATGTTGCTGAAAAATTCTGCCCGCTATGCGGGAGGAAATTCTGGGCTGACTCCTTCGCGGAGTGCGCCTGTCCCCGTGAGGGGGAACTTGCTCACCAGCCCCGGAGAACAAATGTCAGGATGAAAAATTCAGCACTTGTGATATTTCACCATTGTCTTCATGCCCTGGAGGGGTAATGCAAGATTTGACCAACATTAAATCCATCGTACGTTAATATTGGGTCCAGCGTCACGCTGGCTGGTTGCGGTGGGGGGAAATATCTGAGATTCCCAATCTATCGGTCACATCAGCCCCGCATTTATTTTTAAGGTGTCACCCATTGTTTTCATTGCTATTAATCGTTAAGAATGGATGTTTGGCAGGGACGCTTTACTTTTCATTAAATTTTAATTCCCTACCGTGGTGTTTTTGTGATATGATCTGGACAGTATAAAGAAGGTTGATGAAGGTCAAGGGGTTGAGTTTTCGTATGGAAACGCACCCAGGGTAAGATAGAGTAAAACAACTTAAGGTTTTATTTTTTCGGCCATCCTTCGGGTGGTTTTTTTTTGTCCTCAAACTGTCTGATAATTGCCCTTTTTATTTCCAACCTCAGTTAAAAATTGGGGATGCCCTATTCGGTTTTGTTGAAAAAGCGTTCCCGCCAATTTGTAGGAGATGATAGTATGTCACAAGGTACGGTAAAATGGTTTAATGAGAGTAAAGGTTATGGTTTTATTGAGTCCGAGAGTGGGAAGGATCTGTTTGTTCATTTCTCGGAAATTCAAGGGGACGGTTTTAAGACTCTTAGAGAAGGTCAGACGGTCGAGTTTGAGGAAGGTATGGGCCAGAAGGGTCCTTGCGCTACCAATGTTGTGCCCAAATAAAAATTTCTCTTAAATTTTAACCGGCAGAGTTTTGCTCTGCCGGTTTTTTTCTTAAACCCATGAGGTTGTAAATTGCAAGGAAACGAGACAAAATATGCATGAAGTAAAAGTTTTTGACGCCGCTGGAAATTTGAAAAAGGTGATTTCAGTAAAAAAATTGACGGAAAGATCGGACAGGTTATTCAACACCCCCTCGCTCTATCAAAAAGGCTCGAAAAAGCTCAAATCTCCAAAGCAGGTCTCTGAAGTTGCTGCAAAAAATTAAAACCCGCTGATTGCAACTATAAGTTTACGGTTTGTATCGACGCAACGTCTCCCAACCATTTCAGGAGCTGTCCATACAGCTATAACTTCCCGCCACATGCTTTACAAGCGGAGACAGATTAATAGGCGGATTACTATCAGGTCCATTGGCCTCCAATCCGCCATGTCTTTAATTCAAATTTATAATCAAGGAAAAATATGTTGATGCATTCATCCATTGCTCCCGCTACAGGGGGATTCGATAGCCTGAACCTGATCGGTCCTATTCGCCGGGCGGTGCGCGAGGAAAAGTATTTGCTCCCGACCCCCATTCAAACACAAGCCATCCCGCATCTTTTGCAGGGCCGCGATCTTTTGGGATGCGCCCAAACGGGAACAGGAAAAACAGCCGCATTTGCTCTGCCGATTTTACAGCGTTTGGCGGAAAAACAAAAATCTCCGAGTCCCAAAAGCATGCATGCCCTGGTTCTAACTCCCACCCGCGAGCTGGCCGTGCAGATTAGCGATAGTTTCCGCACTTATGGGCGGTATCTGAAAATCAATCATGCCGTTGTTTATGGTGGAGTCAAATACAATGCGCAAATACGGGCTTTATCGCGCGGTCTGGATATCGTTGTAGCCACACCGGGACGATTGCTCGATCTTTTCGATCAGGGTCATTTGCGAATGGATGAAATTGATGTTCTGGTTTTGGACGAAGCGGATCGCATGCTTGATATGGGTTTCCTTCCAGACATTCGAAAAATATTTTCAGCCATTCCAGAGGAACGGCAGACCATGTTATTTTCCGCCACGCTTCCTGAGGAGATCGTCAAAATTGCCAAAAGATTTCTTCGTGATCCGGTGCGGATCACCGTTTCCCCTCCAGCCAGCACGGTTGAGAAAATTGACCAACGGGTTTTATTTGTCGATCGTGAAAACAAATACGATTTACTTGAGTCAATTCTTCAGGATGAAAGCATGGAAAAGGTTCTCATATTTGCGCGCACAAAACATGGGTCCAATAGGATCGTGCAAAAATTGAGTAAAAATAAAATTCGAGCGGTGGCACTTCATGGAAATAAATCCCAGGCGGCGCGATTGGAAGCCTTAAAAAAATTCCGTGACGGAAAAGTCAGGGTTTTGGTGGCAACGGATATCGCCTCTCGCGGCCTGGATGTAGATGGAATCACCCACGTCATCAACTACGAGCTTCCCAACGAGCCCGAAAGCTACGTTCACCGGATCGGGCGGACGGCGCGTGCTGGCGCCAAGGGCATCGCGATCTCGTTTGGTGATGCCGGGGAACGTGGCTTTTT
>JADFGI010000435.1 GCA_022567815.1 Nitrospinota bacterium | reverse complement strand
ACATGGAATCCGGTTACAAGGTCTTTAAGCGGGAAATTATTCAGGGGATTACCCTGAAGGAAAACCGCTTCGGCTTTGAACCGGAAATAACCGCCAAGGTGGCCAAAATGAAGTGCCGGATCTATGAGGTGGGCATTTCATACCATGGACGGACCTATGAAGAAGGGAAGAAAATCCGTTGGAAGGATGGGGTCCGGGCGCTTTATTGCATTTTAAAATATCGCTTTGTGAAATGAACAACGCCCCAACACGGTTTTTTGATTTGAGTGTTGACGGGTCGAAGTGTCACGAGAGCGCCTTCGTTTCCGCCATCATGATTTGATCCGCCAGACCTTATCTCCCATTTTCAAAGCACACACGGTTTTTTTGACCCCATTAGCCAGGAGCCAATCAGCCACCTTGGATTCATAATTGTGTGCGTAAACATTCATCAACCCCCACCCTTTGGGAAACTGCCCATTGTATCCATTGACGGTAGGAACGCCGAAGCGCTGAGCGAGCATGAGCGCATCGATTTGAATTTTCCACCAAGGGAGCCTGTTTTTCGGAAAGGGCGGCGCGACATAAAAAACCTGGCATTGAGCAGGTGGGGGCGGAAAGGCCATTGTCTCCCGCCACGTGTCAACCACATCCAAACTAGAATGATTCCTGAGGTTGTACTGCTCAGCCAATAATCCAACGCATAACAGGCCCACCAGAGCGAAGAGGATCCATTTTGTGGAAGATTTGGCTACCGTCCGCGCATAGGTGACTAGACGGACCAGGCCGCACAGTCCAATGATAATGACAGGCAGGTTAACCAATAGCTGGATGCGTCCCACTGCCCGTATGGCACTGGCGCCTGGAACCAGCCTATGAACATATTTCCATAGAAATATCCCGTCTATATTAAAGACCAATACCCAGCAGACCAACACAGCCACCCCCATCACGGCGATATCCAAACCACTGCTTTGACGTTTTTCTTCAATAAAACGTTCCGCGGCTTCCTTGGGTTCGCCCAGCCGATTCGACCGCCTCAGGAAAAACAAACTCACCAAAAACGTGAAAAGGGTAAAAAGACCGAATCCTGTCCAGACCTCACCAACATTCCTCCCCTCGATAGGAATATAATGCTTGACCGCACGCCCCCAGAGGAGATTTTCCCTCCCGACATTAAGGATATCAATGGCTTTTGGTTGGTAAAATTTCACCTCGCCTGATGGTCTGCCCCCAAACTCCATCACGACCGGCATATAAGTCACCAAAAAGGGAATCAGGGAGAGGACAAAAATCGCAGCAAGCTTGAGTAAATCCCTTCCATGACGACAACCTGTTTCAACCAGCCAGACGCGGATGGCCGCCAATGGTGTGCGCCAGGCGAGCACGGCCATATACAATAAGGCCAAAAACGCCAGGAACCAGGCAATGTAGAACGAGTGGTACATCAACACGGGCAGCCCAATGGACAGACAAATTCCGTTTCGCATTAACGCCCCGCGGTCGCCTGCCCGCAAGGCAATGGCCAATCCCGATATCCAGTACAGGAAGAGGGGCACCAAATACACGGCGTACATTTGCAGGTGCCCACCTTTGAGATAGATATTGTTGGCCGTGGTGAACAAAGCGCCGCCAAGGGCGCAGGCCCAATGGGGCAAAGCAAATCGTTGGCGGAGAAGTATGGCGGTAAAGGCGAACCCAATTCCCGCGAATACGATCAGCATGATTTGAATCGAGGTAAATGAACTAACGCCCACCGAGCCCAGCAGCGCATGCGGGAGCCCAAAGAGCACCACCGTATCGGTGTACCCCAGATGTCCTGTGAGAGGGTAAAACATGATCGGAGACAACCAATCAGCCTGCCCGGTGAAAACCATCCGCC
Source organism: Nitrospinota bacterium (assembly GCA_022567815.1). Taxonomy (GTDB): domain Bacteria; phylum Nitrospinota; class Nitrospinia; order Nitrospinales; family VA-1; genus JADFGI01. The sequence continues at coordinate 635 of JADFGI010000435.1, read as the reverse complement.
AGTGGCTGGTCAAAAATGCGATTAGGCGGGCATCACCAAAATCCCCGGGCAACAAACGGAAGCCGGAGAAAATGATTTGCCGCATGGCGAAAACGATGGCGTAAATCCCCACGCCGCCATAGAGCACAATCCCAATCAGGGTCTTGGATTTTATCATGTGCTGGATATTCCCCTTTTGAAAGACCGCCTCGATTTAATGTCAATGGCCTGGCTTGAGCAAAATCCCAGATATCTTACAGTATTATCACCCGGTGGAAATTTCCTTTTAATGAAAGGGAAAGGTGGCTTGGAAATCCCCCTATTCCCTTTTGAGAAAGACCAAGCGGCTGTGCCTAATTTCCCTGGGGCTTGGCAGTGGGCGCGCCATGAAACTTGTTGTACACCATCGGCCTCGCCCCTTCATAGTGGAAGAAGGCGATCAGACTGTCCCCCGTTTGAAAGAGAAAATGCCTGAAACCCTCGTGCCCGATCCCGGCCACCCGCCGCATCCCCAGCAGGTCCCGGTAAACCCGGATCGTCCCGGGCCGGAGTACCTGGCCCGGTTTACCAAACTGGGGTGAAATCGGGCCGCGCAATCCAGCCCCGTCATGGCCGGAAACCGGGAAGGTGGTGGAGAAAGCCCGCCCAATCCCGCT